>CAMJES010000080.1 GCA_946404705.1 uncultured Ruminococcus sp.
TTATATATTTTGCTGACATTTTCAAGTGATAAAATCATATATGTTCTCCATTTTTTTCATTTATTCATTAACAACACAAAAATTCCCATTATTGATTATATCATATTTTGAAAATAAGTCAAGAAAAAGCCGTCCGAGTTAATTCGAACGGCTTTTGAAAGAGTTTTATCATATATTTGCGGCAATAACATCGCCCATTCCCGAGCAGGAAACCTTTTTCATTCCCTCGGACATAATATCACCTGTGCGGTAACCGTCTTTGAGAGCCTTGTTTACAGCATTTTCAACTGCATCGGCTTCTTTATCCATATCAAACGAGTATCGGAGCATCATTGCAGCGGAAAGAATGGTTGCGATAGGATTTGCAATGTTCTGACCTGCAATATCGGGGGCAGAGCCGCCGCTCGGCTCGTAAAGTCCGAACTTTGTATCATTAAGGCTTGCGGAAGAGAGCATACCGATAGAACCCGTAATCATCGAAGCTTCATCGGAAAGAATGTCGCCGAACATATTCTCTGTGAGAACAACGTCAAACTGTGCAGGATCCTTTACAAGCTGCATTGCGCAGTTGTCAACGAGCATGTGTTCAACTTCAACCTCGGGATAATCTGCGGCAACCTCGTTTACGACCTTTCTCCAAAGTCTTGACGAGTCAAGAACATTAGCCTTATCAACACTTGTGACCTTTTTGCGGCGTTTCATAGCAATATCGAATGCACGAACTGCAATACGGCGTATTTCGGCTTCGCTGTATGTAAGAGTGTCGGTTGCTGTCATAACGCCATCAACCTCTTCAGTCTTTCGTGCGCCAAAATAAAGACCGCCTGTAAGCTCACGCATGATTACCATGTCAAAGCCACGGTCTGCGATCTCAGCTTTGAGAGGGCAGGCTTCTTTAAGTTCGCTGTAAAGAACAGCAGGACGGAGATTGGCAAAAAGATTGAGTGCCTTGCGGATTTTAAGCAGTCCTGCTTCGGGACGCTTGTCGGCAGGAAGCTTATACCACGGTGAAGTTGAAGTGTTTCCGCCGATAGAACCCATAAGAACAGCATCGGCAGACTTTGCCTTTTCTATTGTTTCATCCGTTAGCGGAACGCCGTTCACATCAATTGAGCAGCCGCCCATAAGAAGCTGTTCGTAATTGAAAGTATGACCGAACTTTTCAGCAACCTTGTCAAGCACCTTCATTGCCTCGGTGACGATCTCGGGGCCGATCCCGTCACCCTTTATAACAGCGATATTTTTATTCATCTGTAAGACTCCTTTTACTTGATTGAATTGAGCAAGCCGCCCTTGTTGATAATGTTCTGAATAAACTCGGGGAACGGTTCTGCCTGATATGTTTCACCCTTGGTAACGTTTGTAATCGTACCTGTGTCAAAATCGATCTCGACCTTGTCGCCCTTTTCGATCTTCTGTGAAGCTTCTTTGCATTCAAGGATAGGAAGTCCGACATTGATAGCGTTTCTGTAAAAAATTCTTGCGAAAGTCGATGCGATTACGCAGGAAACTCCGCTTGCCTTAATGGAAATGGGTGCGTGTTCACGAGAAGAACCGCAGCCGAAGTTTTCAGCCGCAACGATAATATCTCCCTGCTTAACATTTTTAACGAAATCCTTGTCGATATCCTCCATGCAATGCTGCGCAAGCTCTTTTGCATCGGGGGAGTTGAGGTATCTTGCCGGAATGATAACGTCTGTATCAACGTTATCGCCGTATTTATGTACATAACCTGAAGCTTTCATTTATTTCATCTCCTATTCGATCACATAACTTCTTCGGGTGAGCTTATCTTGCCTGTAATAGCCGATGCAGCGGCAACCGCAGGCGAGGAAAGGTAAACTTCGGAATCGGGGTGTCCCATACGTCCGACAAAGTTTCTGTTGGTTGTTGCAATTGCTTTTTCACCTGCTGCAAGAATACCCATGTGACCGCCAAGGCAGGGGCCGCAGGTAGGAGTGGAAACAGCGCAGCCTGCTTTGATAAAGGTTTCCATATAGCCAAGCTTGATGCAGTCGAGATAGATCTGCTGTGTTGCGGGAATGATAATGCAGCGAACATCCTTGTGAACGTGCTTTCCCTTGAGTATCTCGGCAGCCATAGCCATATCTTCAAGTCTGCCGTTCGTGCATGAACCGATAACAGACTGGTCTATCTTAACTTCGCCGACTTCATCAATAGTGCGTGTGTTTTCGGGGAGGTGGGGGAATGCAACAGTCGGCTTGATAGTCGAAAGGTCAATATCATATACAGCTTCATATTCAGCGTCGGGATCAGCTTCATAAATGGTGTACGGACGCTTGCAGCGATCCTTCATATATGCGATAGTTACATCATCAACAGCAAAGATACCGTTCTTGGCACCTGCTTCGATAGCCATGTTTGCCATTGAAAGCCTGTCGTCCATAGAAAGATTTTTAAGTCCGTCACCAACAAATTCCATAGACTTGTAAAGTGCGCCGTCAACGCCTATCATACCGATAATGTGAAGGATAACGTCCTTGCCCATAACATACTTGTTAAGCTTGCCTGTGAGGTTGAACTTTATCGCGGACGGAACCTTGAACCAAGCCATTCCCGTAGCCATTCCTGCTGCCATATCGGTCGAACCTACGCCGGTGGAAAATGCGCCGAGAGCGCCGTATGTACAGGTGTGGCTGTCTGCGCCGATAATGCAGTCGCCTGCGCCGACAATTCCTTTTTCGGGAAGAAGTGCGTGTTCAATGCCCATTTCGCCAACATCATAGTAATAATCTATGTCATATTTTGATGCAAACTCACGGCATTGCTTGGAGTTTGCGGCAGATTTGATATCCTTGTTAGGAGTAAAGTGATCCATTATCATTGTGATCTTGCTTTTATCGAAAACCTTTGTAAAGCCTGCTTTGTTGAATTCGTTGATTGCAACGGGAGTGGTAACATCATTGCCGTGTACGATATCAAGCTTGCAGTTTATAAGCTGACCTGCTTTAACAGATTCAAGTCCTGCGTGAGCCGCAAGTATTTTCTGCGTCATTGTCATACCCATATAAAATCGTCCTTTCTAATTCTTAATGTTGTACTTGCATTATAACATATTTTGTGGTATAATTCAAATACATAATATGAATATCTGATATAATTTTAAGTTATGAAATTTTAGGAGTTGAAATTATGATTTCCGAAAGCAATCTCAACAGATACCGCCTTTTTTGCGCAGTTGCCGAGTGCGAAAGCATCTCAAAGGCGGCGGAGCTTAACTATATCAGCCAGCCTGCAATAAGCAAGGCTATCACTAAAATGGAGGAAAGCCTCGGAACGGTGCTTTTTAACCGCAATCACAGGGGAGTTACGCTCACCGATGAGGGAAAGATATTTTATGACGAACTTAAGGCGGCGTTTGATATAATCAAAGCAGGCGAGGATAAGCTAAAAACCATAAACGAACTTGGTATAGGCAGACTAAGGCTCGGCGCAAGCTCAGTTCTTTGCAAAGCAATGCTTTTGCCGTATCTGAAAGGCTTTATTGTCGAAAATCCGCATATAAAGATAACGATAGAGTGCCAGTCCTCGTCACGCATACATAAAATGCTGATGAACGGCGTTATAGATGTCGGATTAATGGTAAAGCCGGATAATATGACCGAGCTTTCGTTCTGTTCGCTTGGCGAGATAGAGGATATTTTCATTGCAACGCCGAGTTATCTTGAAAATCTTGCGCTTCGCAATGAATCGGATATATTTGAAAATGCAAACATAATGCTGCTTGACAGCGAAAATGTTTCCCGTCAGCATATCGACAAATTCTTTAAAGAGAATGAACTCGAGCCTAAGCATATACTTGAAGTCAGCAGCATGGATATGCTTATCGAGTTTGCAAAGATCGGTATGGGCGTGTCCTGCGTTGTAAAACAGTTTGTTGAAAAAGAACTTCAAATCGGCGAGCTGTCCGAAATTCCGCTTAATTCAAAGATAAATAACCGTGAAGTTGGACTTGCGTTCGTCAAGACATCACGCCTTAATGTTACAATGCAGAAATTCATTGATTATGTAAACAGATAAAAATGCTCTCCTCACAAAAGAGGAGAGCAAAATTTTTACTTTATTTCAAGAATAGGCTCTGCAATGGACGCACCTGCAGGAACCATTGGAAGAACGTTGATATCCTTGTCGATAAGGCAGTTGATAAGCACGGGAGCGTTAGCTGCAAGCGCTTTTTCAAGCGTCGGACGAACTTCTTCCTTTTTGCTTATCGTGTATGCTTCAACGCCGAGAGCCTTTCCAAGCATCTCAAAATCGGTTGCTTTTTCAAGCGTTGTCTGGGAGAACTTGTTGTTGTAGAAAAGCTTCTGCCATTGACGAACCATTCCGAGAACCGAGTTGTTGAAAACAAGCTCAATAACAGGCAGATTATACTTTGCAAGCGTTGTAAGCTCATTCATATTCATATAGAAGCTTCCGTCACCTGCAATGTTGATAACATACTTATCGGGATTGCCGACCTTGCTTCCGATAGCGGCGCCGAGTCCGTAACCCATTGTTCCAAGGCCACCCGATGTTGCAATGCTGTTCGGCTTGGTGAAATTGAAGAATTCAGCGACCCACATCTGATGCTGACCGACTTCTGTCGTAATAACGGCATTTCCTTTTGTAAGATCGCAAAGTGTTTCAAGAACATACTGGGGGAGAATATCATCGGGATTTTCCGAAACCTGAACAAGCGGATACTCTTTTTTCCACTTTTCGATCTGTGCCATCCATTCGGGGTGACTCTGCTTTTCAAGACGTTCGTTGAGCTTGGAAAGTGCAAGCTTGATATCTCCGATAACTTTATCGGTTATCTCAACATTCTTATTTATCTCTGCGCTGTCGATGTCAAGCTGGAGTATCTTTTTGCCCTGCATTATCTTATCAAAGCTCTGAGCATTGCAGGTCACACGGTCGGAAAATCTTGAACCGATAACGATCATAAGATCGCATTCTTTTACAGCAAGGGAAGATGTCTTGGTTCCGTGCATTCCGAGCATACCTGTGTAACGCGGATTTGTGTTGTCGAAAGCAGACTGTCCCATAAGCGTGAGCGAAACGGGCGCGTCAACGATATCCGCAAATTTGGCAAGCTCGTCAAAAGCTCCCGAAAGTACAGCACCGCCGCCTGCATAGATAAGCGGTCTTTTTGCTTCTGCAATAATCTTTGCTGCATTTTCAATTTCATTTTCATCGACCGTATATGTAGGCTTGATAGGTTCTTTATGTTCGAATTCACACTTTGCAGCGGTGATATCCTTTGGAATATCAATAAGAACTGGGCCTTTTCTGCCTGAGTTTGCAATAAAAAATGCCTCTCTTACAATATCTGCAAGGTCGTTAACGTCCTTGACGATGTAGTTATGCTTGGTGATAGGCATTGTGATCCCGGTTATGTCAACCTCCTGAAAGCTGTCCAATCCGAGAAGTGATGTTCCGACATTGCCCGTGATTGCAACCATAGGAATGCTGTCCATGTAAGCGGTTGCGATACCGGTTACAAGGTTGGTCGCACCTGGGCCTGAAGTAGCTATAACAACGCCGGTCTTGCCGGTAGTGCGCGAATAACCGTCAGCAGCGTGGGAAGCGCCCTGTTCATGCGAGGTCAATATATGTGTGATCTTGTCACTGTAATCATACAGCGCGTCATAAATGTTGAGTACGGCACCGCCAGGATAACCGAAAACAGTATCAACGCCCTGTTCAATAAGACATTCAAGGATAATTTGCGAACCGTTTAATATCATCTTAGGATCTCCCTTTCAAAAAAGCTTATGCTGTATGCACTTAAATTACATTTTACCCCAAAATCCGAATTTTGTCAATGGATATTTTGTAAAGCATAGAAATATCTGCCTAAAAAAGCTTTTCCGAATATTTTTAAATGAATTTCAAAATAATTGACTTATCCGTAATAAAATGATATAATAATAAAAGAAGATATTTGTATGTTTTACGGTTGGTGACTATGAAAAAAACTGAGATTACCGAAAATATAAATTCAAAAAAAGTCAGCTATAAAGTATCGCTCGGCGGTATCGTTGCGGCACTCTGCCTTGTAATGATGTTCCTTACAGCGGTTTTTCCGCCGCTGAATATGACGCTGCCGCTGTTTGCAGGAATGCTTATTTCGGTTGTTGCCATTGAGGTATCAACATCTTGGGCGCTTGTGACATATATCGTTGTGTCGATACTTTCATTTTTCATAACTCCGGATAAAGAGGCTGCTATTTTCTTTGCTGCTCTTTTCGGATATTATCCTGTGCTTAAAGCTGCCGTTGACAAGATGAAAACAAAAATCATTGCGTGGCTTATAAAATTAATTGTTTTTGATGCAGCAATGGTTCTGATTTATTATATAACTGTATATGTTTTGGGAACGATCGATATTTTTGAAGAATTCGGTTTCTTAAAAGAATTTATGATACCTGTTTTGTTCATTGCGATCAATCTGATATTTGTGCTTTATGATTATTGCTTGTCAGTAATAAAGGAAACGTATATAAAATGGTTCCGACCGACTTTTCTAAGAAAATTCAAATAAAAATCCATCTATATAATATTGGCTGCTGCACCGTATATGATGCAGCAGCCACATTTTTTTATATCAGTCAACCATATTTTCGTTTGCCTGAGTAAGACCGTTCCAGATGTCATTTACGCTTTCAACACATTCAAAATATTTCTGTGCAATAAGCGATGACTGGATTCCAAGCTCTTCTGCAGCAGCGCTCATATTTCTCCAGTCAGCCTTTTCATAGGAAAGAACAAGAGAATAAAGCGTTCCTGCTCTGCCTTCCATACGAAGCAGACCGTTTTTGATCTCATCGCTTATCGGCAGCTGTTCAAGAGCCTCTTCAAGGGAAATTCCCATAAGCTTGTCAAGCGTTGAGAACATTCCGAGCAGATAACCCTCCGAACGTGAAATTGGCATATCGGAAGCAAGCATAACAAGTTCGGAAGCAAACATCGCTCTGAGGAACGAAAGCTTAACGAGTTCATCCTGCGAACCGTCCTCCTGCTTGAAGCTTAAAAGATATATCCATTGCTTAAGCTGTCCAAGTCCTAAAATTACAAGCGCCTGCTTGACCGAACGCGCACGGTTCCTGAGGGCAAAATAAGCCGAGTTAACAAGCTTTAAAAGCGAATAGGTGAGGGAAACATCACGGGAAATGATCTCCTCGATCTCGTCAATGTCCGGTTCATCTCTTGTAACCGCAACCATAAGCAGGAAGAAATTGCTCTGAAGATGATTAGCCTTTTTAACCGTAGATGAGGTTTTCTGAGCAAGATAGGAACCCTGAAAATACGAACAGCCGAGAGCCTTTGCACGTTCATACTGTTCGGCAGTTTCAACGTTATATGCAATAACTTTTTTTCCAAAGGACATTCCGATCTTTACAAGGTTTTCAAGGGACGGGTCTTCTCTCGAAAAATTCACCTTAATATAATCGACAATATCAAGAATACCAAAAAACCTCGGTGCAAACTCAAAATCAATTACGGCAATTTTATAACCGCTTTGTTTAAGCTTGGTTATGTAACTATGCGACATCGGATTTGTGATAAGAGAATCCTCAATCTGAACAACTAGCTTGCTTGTTTCAAACATTTTCGGAATGTTTTTCTCAAGCAGGCTTTGTGTAAATGTCAAAAATGCAATCTGACCGCTTAAAAACTTTTCGCTGTTCATAGATGAAAGAAAGTTTTCAATAGCGTTGGCAGCAGTTGAATCATCGGTCTGAGTTTCGCCGAAGGTGCTGTCAGCGTATAATATTTCATAACCAAATGTTTTTTGGTTGGAATCCATCAGCGCTTGTCTTACAATATAAGAATCCATAGCAATACTCCTAATTATAGCAATTTAATCAGTAGGTATAATATTCTATTTATATTATAATATATTTTTGAAAAAAAAACAATATATTTTTTTACAAAGAAAAATTATAACAAATTTTCAAAAGAATATACATATTTATCCGACATATTTTTTATTTCATCTGCGTTCTGTTCCGAGTATTTGTCATAAACAGCGCATACAAAAGCGCCTGTTTTAGACGCTGTTTTAACGGCAGTTATCGTATCCTCGAAAATAATGCATTCAGAAATCGGAAAACCTGCGATCTTGGCAGCTTTAAGATATATATCGGGGAATTCCTTGCTTTTTCCGATATCATCGGTAGTTATAAACCCGTCAAAAAGTTGATATACATCAAACCTGCAAAGCAAGGGTTCATAAAGCTCTTTCGGAGATGCTGTTGCGAGTATTATTTTCATACCTGTGTTTTTCATATTCCGCAAAAGCTCTTCGGCATAAGGCTTCAACATGATATTATTGGCGTATTCGATTTTTGCAAGAGCGTTGATTTGTTCGGTAAAGTCCTCTTCCGAGATAGGAATTCCTTTTTTTCGCATTGCTTCGGCA
>CAMJES010000081.1 GCA_946404705.1 uncultured Ruminococcus sp.
TATCATAGCCGGTGACTGGAGTTCAGACGTGTGCTCTTCCGATCTCGACGATCATAACCGACAAGCTTAAACGAATCAGCCGTACAGGACTTACGCCGCCGGAAAATGTCCGTTATATTGCTGCCGATCTGTCAAGTGAAAGCCTTGCAAACGTGTTGGATAAAAACGGTTTCGATAGGAGCAAAAAGACGTTTTTTTCCTGCCTTGGACTGCTCTATTATCTTACAAATGACGAGATATCACAGTTGTTTGAGAGCATCGCACAGGTTTCTGCGGACGGCAGCTCCGTTGCCTTTGATTTCCCCGACAGCCACTTGTTCTCGTCAAGCGTTCCGAGGGTAAAAAATATGCTCGCAATGGCGGAGATGAGCGGCGAACCGATGAAGTCCTGCTTCGGTTACGGAGAGCTTGAAAAAATGCTTGAAGATAACGGCTTTCTTATATACGAATTTCTGAACCGCGATGATATACAGGACAGATTTCTCTGCGGCAGCGAAATGACTGCTTTTGAGAACGTAAACTATGCGCAGGCGGTTCTTTTTAACCGAAAAAAATAAACAGCACATAAAATTCCCGTGAAGTTCATACTAATTCCAAACCGTTCCATAGACAAAGACGACAGATAGAATGATCCAAGTCAAGGAAGACGACCGCAGGCAGGCTGCCGCCTGTCAAGGGATCCTGACGCAGAATTGGATTATTATATCCGAGTATTTAGTCTTACGGTTGGTTTGGAATTAGTATCATAGCTCCACGGGGTTTTTTATGTTAATCTGCATATTATCTCATTTGAAACAAGGCAGCCGTTCGGAGTGAGCATTATCCGTTCGTTTTCACGGCGAAGCAGACCGCTTTTTTCAAGCTGCTTTGCAACAGGCAGTTTATCCTGCGTAAGCGCGGAAAGCGGTATTCCCTACTGCGTAAGACGAAGCGCAAGCATTATTTTTTCATCGTCTGCGCCGCCGTTTTCCTCCGTGACTATCTCCTCCTGCAATTCGCTGTTTATAAAGCGCTCAATTGACGGCGGACAAGCCTTTCTCACACCGTCAACATAAGAATGTGCGGACGGGCCTATGCCGTAATACTCCTCGCAGCGCCAGTATTTGAGGTTATGCCGTGATTCGCAGCCCTTATGCGCAAAATTCGATATCTCATATTGTGCAAAGCCGTTTTCTTCAAGCATTTGCACGGCTTCGAGATACATATCTGCAGTTTCGTCCTCGTTTGGGATAAGGCTTTGGATAGTTTCGCTTTTTCCGTAGGCAGTCCCCTCCTCTATTTTCAGCATATACGCCGAAACGTGGCAAATCGGGAGCTTCACGAGTTTTTCTATCGTTTCCGCAAGCGTTTCTTTTGTTTGATATGCCGTTGCAAGCATAAGGTCGGCGGAAATATTGCGAAAGCCTGCTTTATATGCCGAATTAATAGCATTCACAGCTGTTTCTGCGTTGTGGAGTCTGCCGAGGGCGGAAAGCTCCTTATCTGAGAGCGACTGGACGCCGAACGAAATTCGGTTCACTCCTGCCGAAAATATATCCGCAAGATATTTTTCATCGACCGAATTGGGATTGCATTCCATTGTTATCTCCGAGCCGTAAGCTATCTCTGCCGCAGAGAGCATTGAGTATATCTGCTTTGCTGAAAGCAGCGAAGGTGTTCCGCCGCCGAAATAGACGGTATCCGCTTTGACGTTCTGCGCTTTGATATTGCGTACAACTGCTGCCGTATAATCATCTGCAAGTTCCGTTTTCGTAACCGAATAAAAATCGCAGTACGGACATTTTCTTTTACAGAACGGAACGTGGATATAAAGTCCTCTATACATTTTGATTCTCCGCTAAAAAACAAAGGCAGCCGAAGCTGCCCCCGAATATTATTCGTCATCCATTTTGAGTACAGCCATAAACGCTTCCTGCGGAACCTCGACCGTTCCGAGCTGGCGCATACGCTTTTTACCCTCTTTCTGCTTTTCAAGCAGCTTTTTCTTTCGTGTGATATCGCCGCCGTAGCACTTTGCAAGAACGTCCTTGCGCATTGCCTTAACGGTTTCGCGCGCGATTATCTTTCCGCCGACAGCTGCCTGAATAGGAATTTCAAAAAGCTGACGCGGGATATTGTCCTTAAGTCGCTCTGCTATCTTTCTTGCACGTTTATATGCATTGTCGGTATGAACGATGAACGAAAGCGCATCAACGATATCGCCGTTGAGCATGATATCAAGCTTGACAAGCTTGGACGGAACATAGCCGAGCATTTCATAGTCAAACGAAGCATAGCCCTTTGTGCGCGATTTCAGCGCATCGAAAAAGTCATAGATTATCTCGTTGAGCGGCAGTTCATAATGCAGTTCAACACGGGTCGCATCGAGATATTTCATATCCTTGAACACGCCGCGGCGCTCCTGACAAAGCTCCATTATATTTCCGACAAAATCGGACGGAGTGAGGATAGAAGCCTTTACCATAGGTTCTTCCGCCGACTGGATATTTGCAGGATCGGGGTAGTTCGTAGGGTTGTCGATATATACGGTTTCGCCGCTTGTAAGGTTTACTTTATATATAACCGAAGGCGCGGTCGTGATTAGGTCGAGGTTATACTCGCGTTCAAGGCGCTCCTGAATGATCTCCATGTGGAGAAGTCCGAGAAAGCCGCAGCGGAAGCCGAAGCCAAGCGCAACGGAGGTTTCCGGCTGGAACGAAAGAGAAGCGTCATTAAGCTGAAGCTTTTCAAGTGCGTCACGCAGGTCGCCGTATTTTGCGCCGTCTGCAGGATAGATACCGCTGAACACCATCGGGTTTACTTCACGATAGCCGGGAAGTGCGCTTTCACAGGGGTTATCGGCATCCGTAACGGTATCGCCGACCTTTGTATCACCGATAGATTTGATAGAAGCTGTGATATATCCGACCTCGCCTGCTTTGAGCGTTCCTGCATTAACGTGGTCGACTGCTCCCATATATCCTGTTTCAACAACGTCAAACTCAGCACCCGTTGCCATAAGGCGGATACGCTGACCTATCTTTACCTCGCCGTCAATTACTCTGACGTAGATGATAACGCCCTTATAGCTGTCATAGTAGCAATCGAATATGAGTGCTTTGAGCGGTGCGTTGATATCCCCTTTCGGTGCAGGAATATCGGTAACGATACGTTCGAGGACTTCTTCAACGTTAGTACCCATTTTTGCGGATATTCTCGGTGCGTCCATTGCAGGTATGCCGATAACATTTTCTACCTCTTCCGCAACGCGTTCGGGTTCTGCCGAAGGGAGGTCAATTTTATTGATAACGGGCATTACTTCAAGGTCGTTCTCGATAGCAAGATATGTGTTTGCAAGGGTCTGCGCCTCAATTCCCTGCGATGCGTCCACGATAAGGACTGCGCCCTCGCAGGCAACGAGCGAACGCGAAACTTCGTAGTTAAAATCGACATGACCCGGAGTGTCGATAAGGTTAAAGACATACTCTTTTCCGTCCTTTGCGGTATAGTTAAGGCGGACGGCGCGGGCCTTTATCGTAATTCCTCTTTCACGCTCGATATCCATATTATCGAGCAGCTGTTCCTCCATATCACGCTTTGCAACGGAAGAGGTAAGCTCAAGAATACGGTCGGCAAGCGTTGATTTTCCATGGTCTATATGGGCAATTATGCAAAAATTTCTGATATTATCCTGATTATACGACACAAAAACGCTCCTTTTATTTAGGGTTTCTATTAATTATAGCACAAAAAAAACCATTTGTAAAGCAAAATTCGGCTGCTTCAAAAATTCGAAGCAGCCGTTTTCTCAAATTGCATATTTTGTCATAAATTCTTCTTCAAGGCGGACATATTCTTCGTCCTTTGCGGCGTGGGCGTTCTGAATAAACTCATGACGGTTGATAACGGCGTTGTTTTTCTGCGAGCCGATAACATAAACTGCGATATTCGAGCAATGGTCGGATATTCTTTCAAGATTTATAAGCAGGTCAAGGAAGTTTACGCCGCTTTCGACAACGCACTTGCCCTCTTTAAGGCGTTCGATATGCCGTGCTTTAAGCGTTTCGTTAAGATAATCGATCGTTTCTTCAAGCGGTTCGACCTTTGCGGCGAGCGCAGCATCATTGAGTTCAACGCAGCGTATCGCCATACCGATTATCTCCTCACAAGCGCGAGAGATTATATCAAGTTCACGGATAGCTTCGGGTGAGAACATCACCGAGTTTTCATACAGCTTTTCGGCGTCCTCGATAAGGTTCATCGTATAATCGCCGATACGTTCAAACTCGGAGCTGAGGTGAAGAAGCTCCGTAACGCGGCGGTTTTCAAAATCGGTAAGCTCACACTCGGTTATTTTGACGAGGTAGGCATTGAGCCTGTCCTCCATACGGTCAATATTTTCTTCGTTTTCGTTGAGCGCCGCGATGAGCTTTTCATCGTAGCTGCCATTAAAGAGGTTGCGCATATTCCCGAAGTTATACAGCGCAAGGTTGCCCATTGCAAGCGCGGTATTTGCAGCCTGCTGAATAGCGAGCGAGGGTGAAACAAGAAGTCTGTCTTCAAGCGCAGGCGCGGTGAATTCGGAAGCCGCAGAAGCTCCGTCCTCGGTCTTTTTATCACGGATAGTAATCATCGCAAGCTTTTCAAGCAGCTTTGTGAACGGAATAAAGCAGAATGTTACAACAACGTTAAAGAACGTATGGAAGTTTGCAATGCCGCCCATATCAATAGCTTCATTCCAGAACGGAAGTCCGAAGATACCTTGAAGCGCATAGACTGCAATAAGGAACAAAACTGTACCGATTATATTGAAATAAAGGTGAACTGCGGCTGCGCGCTTTGCGTTTTTTCCTGCGCCGACAGCGGAGATGATCGGAGTTACGCAGGTACCGATATTCTGTCCCATGATTATCGGGAAGGCTGCCGAGAACGTCAAAACGCCCGTTGTGGAGATAGTCTGCAAAATACCGACCGAAGCGGACGAGCTTTGCAGCAGCACGGTAACGAGTGCGCCGACTATAATTCCGAGTATCGGATTTTTAAGCGTTGCGAACAGATCTTGAAACGCCTGCAAACCCGAAAGAGGGCTTACCGCGCTTGTCATTGAGTTCATTCCGGTAAAAAGGATACCGACGCCGAGAAGTATCTCGCCTATCGTTTTTCCGCTTTCTTTTTTCGATATCATAAAAACGACAAGTCCGACCGCCGCAATAAACGGAGCAAGGGTCGTTGGCGAAAGCAGTTTGAGTGCTGCTCCGACATTCTCGTTATTTTCAAGGTCGCCCAGACGAAGTATCTGACCTGTGATAGTTGTACCGATATTAGCGCCCATGATAACGCCGATAGCGGACGAGAGCCGCAAAATACCTGCGTTTACAAGTCCGACAACAATGACGGTCGTTGCGGCGGAGCTTTGAACGGCTGCCGTAACGAGCGCGCCGAGCAGAACGCTCTTAAAGACGTTATTAGAGAGCTTTTCAAGGACTTTTTCCATTCTTCCCGAAGAAAGCTTTTCCAGTCTTCCGCCGAGAATCGTCATACCGTAGATAAACAGCGCAATTCCGCCAACTGCTTTAATGATAATGGTTACAATATCAATTCCTGACATTTTTTTGGTATCCTTCCCCAAAGTTAATTTTACTTTACATCTATGTTAAACACTTTAATTATATCACAAGTTTCTTTAATAGGGTATAAATTTTCTGAAAAACATTATTTTCTGCCTTTTCAACATATTCCCCAAGACTTTCCACATCGCTTTTTGAGCATTTTGCCGTTTCACCGCAAAAATCCGTAATAAACTGCAAATTAATTATATTTCTATTGATTATTCTGCAATAATATAGTATAATTATAATAATTATTCTCAGATATAAAGGAAAAATTATATGAAAAAATGGATTATCGGCAAACCTGATGATAACGCTTCGGCAATGCTTGCAAAGCAGAGCAGCCTTTCTCCGCTTTGCTCGTCCGTACTTGTTTCAAGAGGTATTGACAATGTTCAGAAAGCCTGCGACTTTTTCAACTATAAAAAGGACGGCAGCTCGCCTGAGCTTTCCGACCCGTTTCTTATCAAGGATATGAAAGCAGCTGCGGACGCTATCCTCGAAGCGGTGGACAATGGTGAAAATATATGCGTTTACGGAGATTACGACTGCGACGGCATTACGGCGGCAACTATTTTATATTCGTATCTTGAATGTCTTGGCGCAAATGTAAGCTATTACATAAATATGCGCTCGGACGGTTACGGATTATGCGAGCGCGGTATCAGAAAGCTTGCCGAAGACGGAGTTGACCTTATCGTCACGGTCGACAACGGGATTTCCGCGATATCCGAAATAAAGCTTGCTAACGAGCTTGGAATGAAGGTCGTTGTTACCGACCATCACCAGCCGGGAGATGAGCTTCCCGAGGCTTTGGCGGTCGTTGATCCGCACAGGAGCGACTGTCCCTCGACTTTCAAGGATCTGTGCGGCTGTTCGGTCGCGCTCAAGCTCATTGCGGCTTTGGACGGCGGCGATTACAGCGCGGCGCTTGAACAGTTTTCCGACTTTGCGGCGCTTGCAACTATCGCAGACGTTGTTCCGCTTACCGGCGAGAACCGTTATATTGTTGAAAGCGGTCTGCATTATCTCAGAAACACCGAAAATCCGGGTCTGCAAGCGCTTATGACAAAATCGAACGCCAAGGACAGGCTTTCTTCCGTTGATGTTTCATTCTCTCTTATCCCGAGGATAAACGCTTCGGGACGGTTCGGCTCCGCTTCCGATGCGGTCGAGCTTTTCCTCACGGACGATGAAGAACGCGCAGAAGAGCTTGCAGGCAGGCTTGACAGTCTTAACAGCGAGCGCAAGGCGGCAGAGGAAAGAATACTCGCTTCGATAGAAGAAAAATTCAGACAGTCGCCCGAGGTTTTATATAATCGTGTGCTTGTTATTTACGGAGAGGGCTGGCATCACGGAGTTATCGGGATAGTTGCTACAAGGCTTGTCGAAAGGTTCGGAAAACCCGTATTTCTGCTTTCCGATGACGGCGAGGAAGCAAGAGGTTCTGCACGTTCGGTAGAGGGCTTTTCGATCTACGAAGCGCTTTCGGCGTGTTCGGAACACTTGACAAAGTTTGGCGGTCATGTCGGTGCAGGAGGTTTTTCGCTGCACAAAGATAACATAGAAAAATTCAATGCCGCAATGCAGGAATTCGCTGCGAAACGTTTCCCCGTTCCTCCTGTTTACACTATACGCGCTGACAAGCTTATACTCCCGAACGAGATAACGCTCGAAGCTGTTGAATCGCTGTCGGCGCTTGAACCGTTCGGCGAATGCAGCCGTCAGCCGCTTTTCCTTATCCGAAAAGCGACGCTTACCGAGATCATTCCGCTTTCCGGCGGCTTAAATACAAAGGTCATGATAAACTACGGCGGAACAACGCTGGAGGGACTTTTATTCGGGACAAAGACCGAAGATTTCCTTTACAAAAAAGGTGACACGATCGACCTTTTGGCTGCATTCTATATCAACGTTTTCAACGGCAGAAAGAGCGTCAATATGCGCATTTCCGACATACGCAGCAGCGCTGTTTCACAGGTAAAATACTTCAACGCGAAGGCCGCTTACGAGCAGTTCAAAAGGGGCGAAGGCATTGAACCTGCTCTTGCAAAGCGCGCACTTCCGACAAGAGAAGAGCTTATCGTTATTTACAGGACGATCGGAAAGTTCGGTGTTATCTCGTCCGATGAGCTGTTCGGAAGGCTTGACGATAATGTGATATCCTACTGCAAGCTTCGCATTGCCGTTGATATTTTCGCCGAACTCGGATTTATTGATTATGATATCTGGAGCGACAGGATAAACTTTATAAAAGATCCGCCGAAAGCGGCTATCGAAAGTTCAAAGATATATCAATCCGTTGCGGCGTTGATAGGATAAGCCGTTTTTCGGTCAAATTTGGGGTATTCCCTTTAGCGGCTGCCCTTATACATAAGCATTGAAAGGTCGATAAAATATGACTAACAACAAGCAGGATACAATTTATACAATTGATATGATAATCCAGAAGATACTTGACGAGGAGAAGCAGTATGACCTTAGCAAGATAATTTCTTCATACGAATTTGCTGCTAAGGCACATGCAAATCAGGTGCGTTCTTCGGGCGAACCTTACATTACGCATCCGCTTGCGGTAGCATATATCCTGCTCGAATTCGGCATGGACACCGATACTGTCTGCGCGGCGCTGCTGCACGATGTTGTTGAGGACACCGATGTTACGCTTGACGAGATTAAAAAGCTGTTCGGTCAGGATGTTGCGATGCTTGTTGATGGCGTTACAAAGCTCGGCAAGATACCTCTTTTCACCAAAGAGGAACAGCAGGCGGAGAATGTTCGAAAGATACTTCTTGCAATGTCGCAGGAT
>CAMJES010000082.1 GCA_946404705.1 uncultured Ruminococcus sp.
GACCGCAGCAACTTCATCAAGAATGTTGTGCTGTACAATATCCTCCCCGGCGATATTGTCGTTAAGGCAAGAGAGCTTCACTTCAACAGCGATGTAAGCCGTGTTGTTCTCCTTATCAGGATCATTTCATCCAACGATGTTTCCGCTTTCGATATTATCCAGAACCTCTTCCCCGACAAGACAAAGGATTTTGTTCTCAATATCACCGAGTCGGATATCATTCTTGTCAAGGAAGTCAAGAGCAACGTTGAATCCAAGGATCTTGAAAAGCTTGCGCGTTCTATCTCCGATACGCTTTCAAGCGAATTCTATACAAGAGTTAATGTCGGAATCGGTACTGTCGTTGTCGGCATAAAGGATCTTGCACGCTCCTTCAAGGAGGCTCAGATTGCTCTTGAAGTCGGAAAGGTATTCGACACGGACAAGTCTATCGTTTCTTACGATAATCTCGGTATCGCAAGACTTATCTATCATCTCCCGACAACTCTCTGCGAAACATTTTTGCAGGAGGTATTCAAGAAAGGCTCTATCGAGTCGCTTGACCATGAAACCTTGTTCACTATCCAGCGTTTCTTTGAAAACAATCTGAACGTTTCCGAAACCTCGAGAAAGCTGTTCGTTCACAGAAACACTCTCGTTTACAGACTTGAAAAGATCAAAAAGCTTACGGGACTTGACCTTAGAGAATTTGACCACGCTATCGTATTCAAAATTGCGCTTATGGTTAAGAAATATCTCTCGGCAAACCCTGTTAAATTCTAAACACTACTTAATTAAACAACAAAATGGGGGCAGTATTATTCTGCCCTTTTCTGTTCTTTTTTGGAATATGCCGATTAATGCTTATAAATTTGATATCGTTTCTCTGTTGCCGTGACGCTTGAAGATATGTTTATGAAAGCGTGGCGAAAAACTGCAGAAACGATTTGTTCGGCGTTTTATTTGTAATATTTTATAGAAAAATGATTGGCGGTGCAGATTTTTGGTTGAACTTAAGAACGTATCTGTTACATATTCAAACGGCGTTGATGCTCTGAATGATGTTAACATTAAAATAAAAGACGGCGAATTTGTCTTTGTTGTCGGAAAATCCGGTGCAGGCAAAAGCACGTTTATCCGTCTGCTTTTGAAGGAGATAGAGCCTACAAAGGGCAGGATCCAGGTAAACGGCTTTAACCTTACAAAAATGAAAAAGCGCAACGCTTACAGACTCAGAAGGACTATCGGCTGTGTTTTTCAGGATTTCAAGCTTATCGAAAGCATGAACGTTTATGACAACGTTGCATTTGTGCTGCGCTGCATCGACGCTTCAAACAAGTATATACGCAACCGCGTTCCCTACGTTATCGACCTTGTCGGCTTAAAGGACAAGGCTTACTGCAAGCCGAGCGAGCTTTCCGGCGGCGAAAAGCAGAGAGCCGCTATCGCAAGGGCGCTTGTAAACGACCCTCAGCTTATTATCGCAGACGAGCCTACGGGAAACCTTGACCCTGCGCTCAAGCACGATATCGTTGAGCTTCTGCAGGCGATAAACGACTGCGGAACGACTGTTATCATGGTCACGCATGAGCATGAGATCGTTCAGGAGTTCGGCGGAAGGATCATATCTATGCAGGACGGACGGGTAGTTTTTGACGATATCATCAAGTCAAGCTACGATTTAGAGCGTCAATAAGTCGGAGGGGAATGTTTAAATGAAGCTTAGTGGTGTAAATTACCTGTTCCGACAGGGTGTAAGAAATATATGGACAAACCGTATCATGTCAGTTGCAAGCTTTTGCATACTTATGGTTTCGCTGCTGCTGGTCGGTTTTTCCACGCTTTTTATTGTAAATGTAAACTCTATAATCGGCGGCATCGAAAATAAAAACGAGGTAATTATCTACCTTGACGATGACATAAGCCAAGAAAAGATAGGCGCTATGGAGAACGAACTGCGCGCAATAGAAAACATCAGCGATGTCGTTTTCTATTCAAAGGATGAGGCTTTCGCGCAGATGAAGTCGGAAATGGCTGATTCGGAGGAGCTTTTCCAGTATGTCGGAGAGGAAAGTCCTCTCCCCGATTCCTACCGCGTAAAGGTTGAGAATATCGAAAAGATGAGCAGTACGCTCATGGCAATAAACAACCTTGACGGCATTTATTCCGTCAAAGCTCCGAACGATTTTGTCAATGTGCTTACCGAATTGAAGAGATTTATTTCGCTTATTTCCGTTACGGTGCTTGCCGCGCTTGTTATTGTGAGCCTTGTGATGATATCCAACGCTTCGAGAGCGAGCGTTGAAATGAGAAAGCGTGAGATCGAGATAATGAAGTATGTCGGTGCAACCAACGCATTCGTTAAAACTCCGTTTTTTGTCGAGGGCATGGTCATAGGCATACTTGCAGGCGCAGTTTCCGCAGTTATCACGCTTGCAGGCTACTCTAAAGTAATGGAAATGATAATGAGCCAGCAGTCGCTCTGGTCTGCTATCGGCTCGGGCGGATTTACTCCGACAAGCAGCGTTGCCGTAAAGATAGTTATCGGCTATATTGCCGCAGGAGCGGTCATAAGCGCTGTCGGAACGGTAATGAGTACGAAAAAATACGTTAAGGTCTGATTTCCCGAGGAAAGGAGGGCTTTCCTATGAACAAGAATACAATTATGAAAAAGGCGGTTTCGCTTACGGCGGCGTTTTGTATGACTTTCGGTATTATGTCAAGCATAAGCATCGACCTTTTTGCAGATACACAGTCCGATCTTGAAGCGCGTCAGGCGGAGCTTGCCGAGGAGCGCAAAAGTATCGAAAAGGATCTTGCCAAATACAAGGAGGATGCCAAGGAAACGGAAGAATATCTTGCCGATTATGACAGAAAGATGAAGCTTCAGGAAGAGCAGATCGCCAATATTGACGAGCAGATAAAGCTTTATCAGGATAAGATAGAAGAGATATCTGCCGATATCGAGACTCGTCAGGCTGAGGTCGATGAGGGCGTTGAGAAATTCCGCAAAAGGCTTCGCAGCATCTATATTTCGGGCAACGACAGCTATGCTTCGCTGCTTGTGGGTGCGACCGATTTTTACGGTATACTTACAAGACTGGAGTTTGCCGAGAGGATATCCAAACACGATAATGATATGATCGAGGGCTTAAAATCCAAGATAACCGTTCTTAACAAGGACATAGAGGAAAACGAAGCGAATATCGCAAAGCAGGAAGAGTTGAAGGAAAAGGAAGAGCAGTATTACGCCGAGCTTTCCGAAACCTACAATAACCACGCCGAAACAAAGGCTATGCAGGACGCAATGGTGCAGGACTATATGGATCGCTTTGACGATATCGTTGCCGATCAGCAGAGGGTCGAGCAGGAGCTTCAGGAAGAGATACGCCGCAAGCAGGAGGAAGCCGAGCGCAGACGTAAAGAGGAAGAGGAACGCCGCCGCAAGGAAGAGGAAGAACGCAAAAAGCAGGCGGAGGCTAACGGTGAAGAATATGTCGAGCAGGATGTCAGCTCGTTTACTTCTTACACAGATACAGGCTTTATCTGGCCTGTGCCAAGTGTAAGAAATATGACCGATACATACGGCGACAGATATATTCAGGAGGAAGGCAGAACGGCTTTCCACGGCGGAATTGATATCAGCAAGCCCGGCTGCTACGGCGAGCCTATCGTGGCTTCGGCAGGCGGTGAGGTCATCACCGCAGGCGACACCGGAAACGGCTTCGGCTACCATGTTGTCATCGACCACGGCAACTCTATCGCAACACTTTACGGACATTGTTCGAGCCTTGCCGTCAAGGCGGGAGATATCGTCAAGCAGGGCGATGTTATCGGATATATCGGTTCGACAGGTTATGCTTACGGCAACCATTGCCATTTTGAAGTGCGTGTAAACGGTCAGAGGACAGATCCGCTCAACTACGTTAATATCAACAACTAAGGTGAAGAAAATGAACAGGAAGATATCTCTCGGCGCTGCGATAGGCATTATGGCTCTTATCGCTGCCGCAACGTTCATAATTACATATAATTACTCGATGAAGGTCTTTAACGCAACGGTTAAGAACGTTTCCGAAAAAGAGGAGATCTATACAAAGCTTTCCGAAATGGATAAATATGTCCGCGCAAACTATTTCGGCAGCATTGACGAGCAGAACCTTACCGACAGCATTATGCAGGGTTATGTTTCGGGACTCGGCGACCCTTATGCCGTTTACTGCACCGCAGAAAGCTATGCGGAGCTTTTGCAGAGGGACGCAGGCGTCACGGTCGGTCTGGGTTTCACTTGGGAACGTGAAGAAAGCGGCTATATAAAGGTTGTTTCGGTCAAGGAAGGCTCCCCTGCTTTTGCCGGAGGTATGCAGGCAGGCGACATTATAACCGCTGTCAACAACACGGACGTTATCGCTTACGAAAACGGCTATGAAGAAGCTTCGGGACTGCTTGCCTGCGCAGAGGGAACTAAGGTCAAGCTTCATATAAAAAGAGTGAACGAGAACGGCTTTTCCGACTTTTTCTCGGTCGATCTCACTTCGGAAAAAACCGAGATAATTTCCGTTACAAGCTCGCTTATCGACAATGTCGGATATATAAAGCTTTCGGATTTTAACGAGAAGACAGCTATGCAGCTTCGCAATGCGCTCACAACGGTCATCGAAAACGGCGCAGAGTCGCTTGTATTCGACCTCAGAGGGAACAACGGCGAGCTTATGACTGCTCTTGCCGACAGTCTTGACTGCATTATCGGCGACTGCGATGTTGTGAAAGCAAAATATTCCGACCGCGAAGAATATGTTGTTCATACCACCGAGGCGGAGAAGATATCAATGCCTATGGCGGTCATTGTAAACTCGGGAACGGCTTCCTGCGGAGAGCTTTTTGCGCTTGCGCTGCGTGATGAAGCAAAAGCACAGCTTGTCGGCACTTCGACCGCAGGCAAGGGCGTTATGCAGGACACTCACAAGCTTTCGGGCGGCGCGGCTGTCAAGGTGACGGTCGCAACGGTCGAAACCAAAAACAGCGGCAGCTTCAACGGAGTCGGCGTAAAGCCGAATTTTGAAGTTGCTCTTCCGTCCGATGTTGACCTTAACGCGCTCAATGATGAAAACAGACTTACGCTCGACACTCAGCTTATAAAGGCTGTTGAGGTCGTTCAGACTATACTTTAAGGACATAAAATGGGACTTTTCAGTAAAAAATCCCCCTTTACGCAGTCGGCGGCGGTTCTTGCGGATAACGGCTTTTCCGATGAATATATCGAAGCACTCAAAAAGGATATTGAGCCGCTCAAAAAGCCGAAGGATATCGCAAAGGGGCAGAGCTACCTTATAAATGCGCTGATAATTCTCGGCAGGCTGGAAGAGGGCTGCGAGCTTTATCACAAATGTGATGATGAAAAGCTTTTTGACAAGCTGGATAAAATGCTTTACCCTAACCTGCTCCACAATGTAATTTTTGCCTATTTCATACGCAACAAATACAAGGACGCCGAGAACATATACAAGGAAAAAAACGAGGTCGTTCTCTCCGATTCGTCGGACACAATGAAGCGCAGTCTTGCCATTCACGAGTGCATAAACGGACGGTATGAAAACGCGGTAACGGTGCTTGCAAAGCTGCTCGACAGCGATTGCAGGTTCATCGACCTTTGCATTGTCAAGGCTGTGCTGAAGCTTGATATGTACGAACGTGCAAACGAGCTTTCGGTGGCGTTCGGTGAATACAAGGGCAAAAACGAGCTTGAAGCCGAGGCGCAGAAGCTTAAAAAGAAAATTTTTGACGGACTTTCTCCGAAGGAAAAGGTCAAAGCCGTGAAAAGGAAAAAGTCAAGATGACGACACCTATATATGATTTTGTTAAGGCTTATGCCGAAAAAAATACGGTAAGAGGGCATATGCCCGGTCACAAGGGAAAAACTGCAGAGAACACGCTCTCTGCGGTTTTTCCCTATGATATTACAGAGATAAAAGGCGCAGACGCGCTTTTTGAAGCGGACGGGATAATTGCGGAAAGCGAAAAAAATGCGTCAGAGCTTTTCGGGACTTATGCAACGTTCTATTCGGCAGGCGGTTCAACGCTGTGTATTCAGGCAATGCTTGCGGTATGCGCAAAGCAGGGGGAAAAGATAATTTGCGCGCGGAATTCCCACAAGGCATTGCATAGTGCTTGTATTCTGCTCGGACTTTCGCCCGTTTGGATATATCCCGAATTTGAGGACGGCTCTGCGGTCAGCGGAAAAATTACTCCCGAAAGCGTGAAAAGGCTGCTTGAAGAAAACACGGACGCAGCCTGCGTTTATATCACCTCGCCCGACTATCTCGGGGCGGTTTCCGATGTAAAAGCAATTGCGGAAATATCACATTCGTTCGGCAAGCCGCTTATCGTTGACAATGCTCACGGAGCGCATTTTGCTTTTCTTGAAGAAAACATTCACCCTATCGCACTTGGCGCGGATATGTGCTGCGATTCGGCGCATAAAACGCTGCCCGTTCTGACGGGAGGGGCATATCTTCACACGGCTTCGGAAAAATACGCCGAAAAGGTCAAGGGCGCAATGTCGCTTTTCGGCAGTTCAAGTCCGTCCTATCTTATATTGCAGTCGCTTGACCTTTGCAATAAATATCTTGCGGAAAATTTCCGTGGTGAGCTTTCGGAAACAATAAATCGCATTGAAAAGCTTAAATCGGAGATAAAGGACGTTTACACGGTCGAAGAAAGTGAGCCGCTTAAACTGACGATATACGCTCTCCCCTGCGGACTGACGGGACGGGAGCTTGCCGACAGACTTCGCGAAAGTGATATCGAGCCTGAATATGCGGACGAAACGCACGTTATGCTGATGTTCTCGCCGCAGAACTCCGAAAGCGACTTTGAACGTGTGAAAAATGCGCTTCTTACGGTGAAAATGCCGAGAATTTGTCTTGAACCGCCGCATTTTGAGATACTGCCGCTTAAAAAGGCTATGGAAATGCGTGAGGCGTTCTTTTCGGAAAAGGAAACGGTCAGAACGGACGACGCGCTCGGCAGGATATGCGCACGAACCGAAACGATATGCCCTCCGTGTGTGCCTGCTGTCGCCTGCGGAGAACTTTTTGATAAAAATACCATAAAAATTTTAAAAATGTATAGCATTTCGGAAGTAAATGTGGTAAAATAATTATAGCTATATTTTCTTTATCCGAAAGGAATGATCATTAAATGAAGCTTATCTATGCAATTGTTAATAATGACGACAGCCACGCTGTTTCTTCCAATCTGACAAAGGCTGGTTTTTCCGCAACAAAGCTCGCTTCAACGGGCGGCTTCCTTATGGCGGGAAACACGACCTTCCTTGTCTGCTCGGAAGACAGCCAAGTTGATGAGATCATCGAGATAATAAAGCGCTGTTCAAGAAGAAGAAAGCAGTATGTTCCTGCTTCGACAATGGGCGGAGTTGATATGCAGTCGACCTCGTTCCCTCTTGAAGTTCCCGTTGGCGGCGCAACGATATTCGTTACCGATATCGAGCGTTTTGAAAAAGTATGACGTTATTCGGCAAACAGAGCGTGACCGAGCCGATTTCGGCTATGGTCAGAAAAGGGCGAATGGCGCACGGCTTTCTGCTGACGGGTGAAAAGGGCGTTGGAAAACAGATCTGCGCGAAATATATCGCAAAGTCGATAATGTGCGAGAATTTGCAGGACGGCGTTCCGTGCGGAGCCTGCCGTCAATGCAGGAGGATAGACGAGGACGTTCACCCCGATGTCATCACGCCCGAGCGCAGCGGAAAAACGCTTGTGTACAGCGCAGAAACTGTCCGTGAAATGTACGATGACGCTTACACGATGCCTAACGACTGCGATGCAAAGATATACATCCTCCCCGACTGCGAAAGCTTGCAGGAAAGGACGCAGAATATTCTTTTGAAGCTTATCGAAGAGCCGCCCGAGTATGCGTATTTCATATTCACGGCACAAAGTAAGGGAACGTTTCTGCCGACTATCCTTTCGAGAGTAATTACGCTCGGGATACCCGAATGCAGCGATGAAGAATGTGCTGCTGCGCTTAGGGAAAAGGGCAAATTCACCGAGGAACAGATAGCGGAGGCTGTCGGAGCGTTCCACGGAAACATCGGACGGTGCGAAAGCTGCATTGACGGAGAGGGTCTTGAAGCTGCACAGCTTTGCCGTAAGATAGTCGGCTGCATGGCGGCTTCCGATGAATACGGACTTTGTACGGCGCTCAACGAGATAGGCGAAAGTCGTGACAAGGTAAGGGATATCCTCGGAATGCTTGACAAGGTGATGCGCGATGTCTGCGCTGCAAGGCTTTACGGTGAAAATGCAGATCGGAAGAGCGTCGTGTAGGGAAAAGTGTAGATCTCGGTGGTCGCC
>CAMJES010000083.1 GCA_946404705.1 uncultured Ruminococcus sp.
AGATATCATAGCCGGTGACTGGAGTTCAGACGTGTGCTCTTCCGATCTTATAAGTATTTTGCGGATCTTACCAATTCGACCGAGGAGCTTATGCGCATTTCCGCCGTTACATCGGATTATTATGACGAAAAAATCGAAAACGGCTATATTTGGCTCAAAAGCAGGGACAATATGAACTATTTCTATAAGCTGCCCGAAAATACGGACGAACCGCTTATTCTTACGACCGCTGAAATTGTGAATAATTTCTACATTATGGCTTAATGCAGGGAGGAAAAAAGATATGAAACGAATTCTTGTGTGCGAAGACGAAGATGTTATCCGCGACTTTGTTGTTATCAACCTTAATCGTGCAGGATATGATGTTGTTGATGTCAACTGCGGCGAGGATGCGCTGCGCGTTTTTGACGAGGAAAACGGTAATTTTGATATAGCACTTCTCGATATAATGATGCCCGGAATAGACGGTTTTCAGGTCTGCAAGGCTCTGCGCAAAAAGAGCAGTACGCTCGGCATAATAATGCTTTCCGCAAAAACGCAGGAAATGGACAAGGTGAGCGGACTTATGCTCGGCGCGGACGATTATATGACCAAACCGTTCTCCCCGTCCGAGCTTACTGCGAGGATAGACGCTATCTACCGCCGCGTAAGTATGTCGATGGTAAGAGAAGAGGAGGACTCCTCCGTTATCGTATCGGGGCCGTTTGAGCTTGATCTTAAAAGCAGAATGGTTTCCAAAAACGGCGTTCCGATCGAGCTTACGCAGGTCGAATATCAGATACTTGAATACTTCCTCAACAATCAGAAGACCGCGCTTGACCGTTCGAGCATTCTCAAACATATTTGGGGAGATAATTACTTCGGCGATGACAAGATAGTTGATGTTAACATAAGAAGAATCCGAATGAAGATCGAAGACGAGCCTTCAAACCCGAAATACATATCAACGATCTGGGGCTTCGGCTACAAATGGACAGCAGGAGAATCCAACACTAACCAATAAAAGCGCAGACAGACTGATCGGGAGGAAACCGCTTTGGAAAACAAGAAAAATGCAAGGCGAAACAGCAACATCACGCGCCGCTGGATAGTCAACAATATCGGCATAATTTTTATCGTGCTGCTGACGGTCGTTCTTGCAAGCACAGTATTTCTCCGCAGTTTTTACTATAATTCGGCAAGGCAGTATCTTTCGGCAAGGATGAATATGGTTTCGAGCATTCTGCAAAATTCCTACAACGACCCGTCTTCAAGCTTTACTGCGGAAACGCGCTCGGTCGTTGAGAATTGGGCGGACAGAGAACGCACCGAGCTGATGATAATCGGCAAAAAAGGAAATGTCGTGCTGACGTCGTCGGGGTTCGTGCCTACGGTCGAAGACCCGATGAAGGACTACACGGACGCTGTTGCATCCGGAGAAACGGGATATTTTGTCGGCAGGACGGGCAGCGGCGAAAAGATAATGGCGCTTAGCATTCTTCTGCCCGAAAATGACGCAGGATATACCGCTGTCCGTGTTGCTTCGTCAATGAAAAGGGTCGATATGCAGCTGTTGTGGCTTTTCCTTGCTGTTGCGGTGATATGCGCGGCTGTGCTGATACTGACGTTCTTTTCGGGAATGTACTTCGTCAAGTCTATCGTTATCCCCGTCCGTCAGATAAGCGCTACTGCAAGGCGATATGCCAAGGGCGACTTTTCCGTGCGCATACGAAAGAAAAACGATGACGAGATAGGCGACCTCTGCGACACTATCAACCACATGGCAAAGGAGCTTGCGAATTCCGAAAAACTCAAAAACGAGTTTATATCGAGCGTTTCGCACGAACTCCGAACGCCGCTGACTGCGATAAAGGGCTGGTCGGAAACTATCGCAAGTATGCCCGAGGACAGCGCGACCGTTGCAAAGGGAATGAGGGTCATTGACCTTGAAACCGAACGTTTGACGAGAATGGTCGAGGAGCTGCTCGATTTTTCCCGTATGCAGAACGGCAAATTCACGCTCCACAAGGAAACTATGGACGTTCTTGCTGAGCTTGGGGACGCAGTCCTTATATACGGCGAAAGCGCCAAAAAAGCAGGCATCACCCTTAAATATGATGAACCCGATATGCTGCCGTTCATAATCGGCGACAAGAACAGAATACGTCAGGTTTTCATAAACATCATCGACAACGCAATAAAATATTCCGACAAGGGCGGATTTGTTTCCGTTGAGGCTGAAATGGCGGACGCTTCGCATATCGTTGTAGACGTTTCCGACACGGGCTGCGGAATAAGCAAGGAAGACCTTGCAAAGGTCAAGACAAAATTCTACAAGGCAAACTATACACGCCGCGGCTCGGGAATTGGACTTGCCGTTGCGGATGAAATTGTAACTATGCACGGAGGACGGCTGGATATTTTGAGCGAAGAGGGACAGGGTACTACTGTCCGCATAATTCTCCCGATAAAGCAGGCGTAACTCCCCGAAAGGAAACTATAAAATGGGCAAAAATAACACAGAAGAAAAATTCAAATCGAAGATCGGCGGTCAGGCTCTTATTGAGGGCATTATGATGCGCGGAATCGGAGTTGCGGCAATGGCCTGCAGACTTCCCGATGGTTCGATAGATGTTGAAACTTGGGAGATAAAGAACGGAAAGAAAGCTCCGTGGTATAAAAAAGCGCCGTTTATCCGCGGCTGCTTCAACTTTGCCGAAACGATGGCGGAGGGCATTCGCTGCACGATGAAATCGGCTGAAAAGCAGATGACCGAGGACGATGAGGACGAAGAACCCTCAAAATTTGAAAAATGGCTGAGTGAAAAATTCGGCGACAAGCTTGTGAACGTTATAATGATAATATCCGTTGTGCTTGCGATGGTGTTGTGTGTGCTGCTTTTCAAGTTCCTGCCGATGTTTTTCTCAAAGCTGCTGCTTAGCGTCGGCGTTCCCGACTGGGGAAGAACGATAGCAGAGGGCGTTATAAAGCTTGCGCTTTTGATAGGATATTTTTATGTTATTTCGCTTACGGAATCAATGCATACGACCTTTATGTATCACGGCGCAGAGCATAAGACCATTGCCTGCTATGAGGCGCAGAAGGAGCTGACGGTCGAAAATATCCGCCCGATGTGCCGCTTTCACCCTCGCTGCGGAACAAGCTTTATCATAATCGTAATACTGCTCAGCATTATCGTCGGAATGTTCCTGCCATGGAAAAATATCGGGATAAGACTTATAATGCAGCTTTTGCTGCTTATCCCCGAGGCTTCGGTAGCTTATGAACTTATAAAGCTTGCAGGAAGATACGACAATCCGTTCACGAGGATAATTTCAGCACCCGGACTTTGGCTTCAGCGCATCACGACAAAGGAGCCGAACGACAAGCAGATAGAAGTTGCCATTGCCGCGCTTACGCCCTGCCTGCCGAAAGAGGACGAGGAAGACAAGTGGTAAGCTGTTTAATGCGGAATTCGAAATGCGGAATTCGGAATTACTGAATTTGCGCTAATTTATCGTAAATTATGTCGGGACGGGTTTCCCGTCCCGATGTGCAGCATTTTCAAAAAAATATAAACCGTAGGGGCGGATTCTATATCCGCCCTTTTGATTAATTTTTTCTTATTTTGATTACAGAAAGGAAATTCCACGTTATGACCAACAAAGAGGTTTATGAATATATCAGCAGCAAAATGAAAAACGCAGGAATTGAGGACTTTGAGTTTGAGAGCCAATGCATAGTTGAAGATATAATGGGGTTAGACCGTTTGGAGCTTGCATTAAACGGAGATAAGCCTGCCGATAAGGTCAAAGCAGACAAGGCTTTTGCGCTCGTTGAAAGGCGGATAAGCGGAGAGCCGCTTCAATATCTGCTTGGTGAGTGGGAATTCTTCGGGCTGCCGTTCAAGGTTGGAAAGGGTGTGCTTATTCCGCGCCCCGACACCGAAATTCTTGTTGAAACGGTGCTTGACCATTTCAAGCGCAAGGGTAAGCTTGACCCCGAGATGATCGACCTTTGCAGCGGAAGCGGCTGCATTGCCGTTGCGATACAAAAGAGCCTGCCGCAGTCGAAGGTGACCGCAGTTGAGCTTTCGTCCGAGGCATTCCCCTATCTCACGGAAAACATACGCAGGAACAAGGCTGATGTAAAGATAATGAAGGGCGATGTGCTGAACGGTGAGCTTTTGCGCAACTTTGCCGACCCCGATGATTACGGCGAATACCGCAAGCTGGACTGCATAGTTTCCAATCCGCCTTATTTGACCGAAAAGGAGATGGACGAGCTTCAAATTGAGGTGAAGCACGAACCCGAAACGGCGCTTTTCGGCGGAACGGACGGGCTGAAATTCTACCGTGTGATATCCTGCCTGTGGAAAGAGATACTCGCAGACGGCGGATTGCTTGCATTTGAGATAGGCTTCGAACAGGGCGAAGCGGTTTCGGATATTCTGCGCAAAAGCGGTTACAAGGACATTAGGGTCATAAAAGATTTAGGGGGAAACGACCGCGTTGTGGTCGGAATCAAATGATTTGTTGGGCATAATCAATAAAATTACACCAAAAATATGATAAATCCCATAAAAATTAAACAAATTATTGAATTTGATAGGATAATATGTTATAATTTATCATAGTAAACTGGAATTTGGCGAGCTATTTCATTGTAATTTTGTAGGGGACGGGTCTCCCGTCCCGATTTAACCGAATTTGTGGCAAACGGGACGGGAAACCCGTCCCCTACAAAAATCCAAATTATCGGGGAGATAACTTGATCTGCAAATCGGAATTTGTTAATTTGTATGTGGGGGTACAAATATGTTCAATTATATGGGACTGGAGGATATGACCGAACAGTTCAGGACGATGTTTGATATAGTCAAGATAGTCGATCCCGTTCTGGGTAAAGAAGTCGCTGTCGAAAACGGCGAAGTCAAGGTTTTGGAATGCTGTTATGATATCCTCGGGAAAAATGCGAAATGCATGAACTGCCCGTGCATAAAGTCGCTTGAAACGGGTAAACACTACGAAAAATATGAGAGCATCGGAAATACAGTCTATGAGATAACATCCTTTCCGGCGGAATTTACGGCTAAAAACGGAGAAGTGCATAAATGTGCTTTTGACCTTATCAATTTTATTCCGAGAGATGAATTCGTAACAACGATAAAATCCCACATGATGGTCGATCTTACTATCGGTATCCCCAACCTTACCGGACTTTTGGAATATATCGGAAAGCTTATCGGAAACGGCAGTATCGGAAATTATGACGCGATGTTCTTCAATATCCATAATTTCAAGTTCGTCAACAACATTCTTACATACGATCAGGGCAACTCAGTCATGGTCAATTATGCAAATCAGATAATAGAAACGCTGGAAAGCGATGAGATGCTGGCGAGAATGGGCGGCGATAATTTTGTCGCTGTCGTCCGCAGAGGGAAGGCGGAAAAGCTGATAGAAATGCTCGGAGATATTTCCATAAGCTATACCACTCCGGACGGTCGGACGAAGGACTTTTTCTTCGGGGCGAAGATCGGCGCTTCACACCTTGACGGGGTAAAAGTTCCGGGTGAGGTCATGCACAGGATAACCGTTGCTTTCCAGAGCATAAAGAACAACAAAGACGTTCAGAGCGCTTATTTCAGCATGGAGCTTCTCGGCAGAGAGATGAAAAAGCAGGAAGTTATCCGCAGATTTGACAAGGCGCTGGCTGACCATGAATTCACCGTTTACTATCAGCCGAAGGTCGAGGTTAATTCCAATAAGATCATCGGCGCGGAGGCTCTTGTAAGGTGGTTCAGGCAGGGCAGGCTCGTTCCGCCGGGTGACTTTGTCCCTACGCTGGAAAAAGAGGGCAAGATATGCGGTCTTGACTACTATGTTTTGGAAGAGGTCTGTATCATGCTCAAAAAGTGGCAGGATTCGGGGCGGACGCTCGTTTGCATATCGAGCAACTTTTCGAGAAAGCATCTCGACGACCCCGATTTTGCGAAGAAAGTGCTTGCGATAGTTGATAAATACGGAATTGAACATAAATATATCGAAATAGAACTACCGAGAGCGAGGAGTTCAGCGACTACGGAGTTATGTCCGGCTTTGTGGACGAGTTCCGCATGAACGGCTTCAAGACTTCGATAGATGATTTCGGAACGGGTTATTCAACGCTGAAAATGCTTCAGCGGACTTCGCTCGATATTGTAAAGATAGACCGTTCGTTCATTCCGTTATCATCGGATTATCCCGAAAAGGAAAAGTCGATGAATATTCTTAAAGGTATGGTTAATCTTACGCGAAACCTCGGAATGAAGGTCATTGCCGAGGGCGTTGAGGACAAAACACAGCTTGAATATATACGGGAAATGAACTGCGATTTTGTTCAGGGTTATGTTTTTGATAAGCCTCTGCCGGAAAGTGAATTTGAAAAAAGAGCAGACGCGCAGTATTACGATTGAGGTGAATTGGCTTGTATAATTGTGACTGTAAAATACAGATATTATCGGGTAACGTTCTTATTGGCAGGATCGCCCGCGAGGCAGAGCCGATAGAGGACTGTGATTTTGACGTTTCTTTCCCCAAAACGGTCGAAACGGTTTTCGACATTTGCGACGGAGCGCTTATTATTGACGCTTATGACGCGGTAAATGCCGATCTTTCCCGTTTTCACGAAATTTTTAAGGTCGTTGTCCTGCCGAAGGAAAACGCACAGGATTATGAAAATGTGATAGCTGCCGCCGACGCAGTATGGACGGACACGGACTGCGAGGCTCTTGTCAGAGCGAACTATGTCCGTTTGCAGAATGATATGAAGCTTCGGTTCGATATGCGCAGAATGAACACCTGCCTTGAAACCGCGATAGACAGCATCCCCGACCTTGTATGGTTCAAGGACGACAAGGGACGGCATCTGATAGTAAATGACGGCTTCTGCAAGGCTGTTGACAAGACCAAGGATATGATATATAAGCAGGGACACTACTATATATGGGATATGCCCGAGGAGGAGTATCAGAAGGGCGATTATGTCTGCCTTGAATCCGAGGAGATCGTCATGAGAGCGCGCCAAACGGTGCTTTTTGACGAAAAGGTCAAGACGAAAATGGGAATGAAAATGTTCAAGACCTATAAATCTCCGCTTATTGATCAGGACGGAACTATCTTCGGCACCTGCGGCGTTGCGCATGACGTCACCGACCTGCAGAATATCAATATCGAGCTGGACGCCGTACTCAACAGTATGCCGTTTACCGTTATTGTCGAGGATAAAAACCATGAGATCGTGAACGTTAATCCGAAGTTTGAAGAATATTTCCCCGAGTGCGGCGACGCAATAGGACGTACCCGTGATTACTGGCAGAACCGTGCCGAAAGCATGACCGAGCTTGAAAACGGAATGACCGAGATAGTTGTCCGCACAAAGGACGGCAGAAAGATACTGCTGATGAACGAGAACGTTATCTGCGATGCGTTCGGCGAACCTATCGGCGAGGTTTTTGTGCTTCGCGATATAACGGTCGAGCATCAGTTTGAGGAGCTTGCGGTAAAGCATGAAAAAACCGACCTTATCACAGGGCTTGGCAACCGCCGCAGCCTGTCCGAATATCTTGACAAGATGAAGAATGAACCGCAGCTGACGCTGACTGCCGTTGATATCGACAACTTCAAGGAGTTCAACGAGAGCCACGATAACGATATAGGCGATCTTGCGCTAAAGCTGACTGCGCAGAAGCTTTGTGAGATATATCCAACCGATTTTGTAGCAAGAGTTGAAGATGACGGATTCCTTGTTGTAAGTACAGCTTCCCTATCCGACGACGAAATAAAAGAAACAGCGGATCGTGCGCTCAATACACTATCCTCCGCCTATTCTTCCAAGGAATATACAAAGGGATTGACGGTCAGTCTTGGAATTGCCTCACAGAAAACAGAGAACTCGGGAGAGCAGGACATTGAACTGCTTATACAGAAGAGCGATAGAGCGCTTTACAGTGCAAAGCGATCGGGAAAATCGAAATACTGCATATTTTAATACGCAATAATTCGGAATTATGAATTTGGAATTCGGAATTATTTCAGCACCATAATCTACCGTAAAACCGCGAAGCGGACAAAAGTTTACGTTAATTCTGCAAGTATTTCGCTTTGTTTAAAGGAGGGCGAGCAGCCCCTTGTCGCAGGTCATTTATGACCTTTAGCAGAAGCGCGAAACTCCTTAAAACATAGCGAAAGGCACAGCTGCAATAAACCGAAAATCAAACAGCTATAAAAAGCGCAATTCACAACAAAAATCGGAAAAGAGAACAAGTTTTGTCAAACAAAAACTTGTTAAACCGACTTGTGAATT
>CAMJES010000084.1 GCA_946404705.1 uncultured Ruminococcus sp.
TATCATAGCCGGTGACTGGAGTTCAGACGTGTGCTCTTCCGATCTACCCTCCTGCGCAACGGGAGGGTACAAGTCCCGCAGGCGGCGGAGCGGGGTACATACATCTGTAACAAGGCCCCTCTTTTGCATAATATACCGAAGCCTGACCCTCAAACTGATACATTGCTCCGAAAACGTCAGGCTTTCCGAGCATTACGCAGGCGTCATTCACAAGATAGCGGCATTGATAATTGTCCGAAGCGTCCGCAACAACATCGTATTCGGAAATAATGTCAAGAGCGTTTTCCGCTGTGAGCATATAGTTGTAGGTTTCCACCTTTACAAGCGGATTTACCTGCTTTATGCTGTCCTTTGCGGAAGCAACCTTCGGCCTGCCGATGTCACGGGTGCCGTGAATGACCTGACGCTGGAGATTGGTTTCGTCCACCTCGTCAAAGTCGATGATGCCGAGCGTTCCCACGCCTGCCGCCGCAAGATACTGTGCAAGCGGCGCTCCAAGTCCGCCCATTCCGACAATAAGCACCTTTGCGGCTTTAAGCTTCTTCTGACCCTTTATGCCGACCTCCTGCAAAAGCAGATGACGGCTGTATCGGAGTATCTCCTCGTTGGTGAGCTTTTCTCCCTTTATGTCGCCGAGAACGCTTTCAACAGGCGCTCCGCCTGCGATAGCAGGTATCAGCATTATCTCATCGCCCGTCTTTACAGCGGTGTCGTTGCCCTGCAAAGCCTTTATATTCTCACCGTTCACAAATACGTTTATGAACGGACGCAGAGCGCCGTTTTCATCGAAAAGCGCCTTTTTTGATTCGGGATATTCGTCCGCAAGCGAGCGGATAACTTCTCCTGCGGTGCCGCCCTCCAGTTCAAGCTCGGAGCGGTGGTTTGTGAACGAGCGCAGGGTCGTCGGTATAAGTACGGTAACTGCCATATATATTTACTCCTTGTTGCATATAGTGATCTTTTCTTCCGAAAACTGCATATCCTCCGCAGAAAGCACAAAGCTTTTTGTCTTGACCGTTTTTCCCTTTACAACGGACATTATTATGTATGAATAAACGGGCAATGCGTGAATTCGGTCGAATTCCGAGGGAAAAGCCTCGCAGTCGGGGTGGGAATGATAAAAACCGATAATTTCAAGCTTTTTCTGCCTTGCTGTGCGCTCGGCATTAAGCATAATTTCGGGTGTGATCTCAAAACGGCGGCGTTTTTCCTTTTTGTCGTAAGCATTCTCGGCAGACTCGGCATATTCCGCAGTCTTTTCTCCGCTTTCGTCTATACGTCCGAATATGATCCCACAGCATTCCTCGGGATAACGCCCCGAACCGTCCTTAAGAATATGCTGGATAACTTCCTTTGAAAGAAATATCAAACCTTTACACCTCCCACAGCGGATTGGAAAGATACCGCCCTCCGCCGTCGCAGAGAATGGTGACTATCACCGAGCCTGACGGAGCGTTTTCCGCAGTTTTCAGCGCCGCAAGCACGTTCGCCCCCGAACTTATCCCAACGAAAAGTCCGTACTTTTGTGCAAGAAGCTTTGTCATTTCATAGGCTTCCTCGGTGGAAATGTCAACGGTATCATCGGCAAGCGATTCGTCAAAAAAGGTTGACCGAACGTGCGCCGAAGGGTGCTTTATCCCCTCGATCCCGTGAAAAGGAGAATCGGGGCGCATCATCACCGCCTTTATGCCGCCGTTGAATTCCTTCAGCCTTTTTACACAGCCCGTGAACGTGCCTGCCGTACCGGTACCCGATACAAAGTGCGTAACGTTTCCGCCCGTCTGGGACAGAATTTCTTTTCCCGTGCCGTTGTAGTGGGCAAGCCAGTTTGCATCGTTGCTGTACTGGTCGGGATAAAAATATTCCTCGGGAGATTCGGAGATGAGCCGCTGAACCTCATCGTAAGCACCGTCTATCCCCTCAAGCGGAGAGGTTTCGATGATATCCGCTTTATAGGCTTTCATAAAAGCCTTGCGCTCGGGAGAAACGTTGGCAGGTATGCACAGCCGCACCTTATATCCAAGCGCAGAGCATATCATTGCATAGGAAATTCCCGTGTTTCCGCTTGTGGCGTCAATAACGGTCTTGTCCTTTGTAAGACTGCCGCTTTCAATGCCGCCCAAAAGCATAGCCTTTGCCGCTCTGTCCTTTACCGAGCCGCTGATGTTCGTGAATTCAGCCTTGGCAAAAAGCTTTACTCCCCTTTTCAGACCGTCAATGTCAAGCTTTAGCAAGGGCGTGTTTCCTATCAGATCAAGTATTGTCATCAAGCCATTCCTTCCCTTATGCAAAAAGCCGCTTCATTCCAAGATGAAACAGCTTTCAAAAACATATTTCAAGCTGTCCGCTTATGCTGTATTATGAGGCAAATGCGAACAGCACAGGATAATCTCTGACCGATTCACATTCGCATTTTACACATACAACTGCAAAACTGCATAATCATAATAGCTATTATCCTTTCTGTTATATTATACTATTAACCGAGTAAGTTGGTAGGTTATGTTTATATGATACACCTCAAAAACTACTTTGTCAATATGTTTAGTATATTTTTGTTAAAATGCACATCAAATGCAACATTTTTATCCTGAGTTTAACAAAAATGACAAAAAATAGCATTTTTTTCAAAAGCAGATCTCTTTTGATCGGCGTTTCCTTAGTTTAGGAAAAGTATAAAAAAGCCGTTTAACCTGCGTTAAACGGCTTATCTGACTGCTTTTTTCTGCTTAAAGGCAGGGAGCATTATCATACTCTATGCATATCCGAAGTCATTCAGAAATCTCCCCGTCAACTATTTTCACGATACGCCGTGCCGAACTTGCAACATTAAAAATGCTGAACGAAAAATTCGGTGATATCCTTGAAGCGGAGCTGACCGAGCAGGACGGCTATTCCGACAGTATGACGGGGCTTATCGACACGCTTATGGACGTTATTATCGGAGTGATCTATTCCGTTTCAGCCGTGTTTGCTCTTGTGGCGGTTCACATGGTCTGCTCAAAGGCGTTCCTCAGAGAAAGGCGTGATTCGGGAATTTACAAGGCTCTGGGATTTACCTCGGGCAGGCTTCGTATCTGCTTTGCGCTGAGATTTCTTATAATATCGGTCATCGGCGGAGTTTTGGGAGCGGTTCTCTCGGCGTTCTTCTCGGACAGACTTCTGAGCCTGCTGTTAAAAAACATCGATATAACCTGCTTCGACTCGAAAATCAACGTTTTTACGGCTTTACTTCCCGTTTTGATGATCTGTCTGTGCTTTTTGCATTCGCATATTTTTCATCGGGCAAAATCAAAAAGGTCGAGATCAGAGAGCTTGTTTCGGAATAAAATAATGCTGTCGTATCGAGTGGTACGGCAGCATTTTTCTTATACTAAATACCATTTAAAATATGAAAAAAATCAAGCCGACAATCTTGTAACTGTTGAAAACAGTGAGTTGTTGGAAACAACGAGTTGTTGAAAACAACTTTATATTGGGATTTCGGTGCAGATTTTTTCCTGTATTTTATTGGTGTTTAGTATTATATATTTGACTGCAATACAAATGAGCTTTAGCATGATAAACATACTAAAGCTCACATTCCCACCCTTATGCAGCCGATGCTTGGTAGTTATAAAAACGAATTACAATACGCATGTAAAGTTGCCGGACAATGCGTGTAAAACGAGGAGTCGAACCTCGGAAGTCTGTCCCGACCTCACCAATAGATCAGCATTTTCTGCTGTTAAAGCGCATCCGCTCTGCATATTTTCCACCCACGAATCATATCAGCTCTGTTGTCCAGTTGAGTTCCTGAATTTTCTCGTCTGTTATGCGAAGCTGCTTTGAAAGCTCATCAAGATCTGCCTGTATCTCCGATACGGAAACTGTGCTGACGATCTTTATTTCAGTTCTGGTCATACGACTCACCTTGTTGCTTGCGGTGTTCAGAAAGCTTCTGGTAAGTTCTATCTTTTTCTTCAGACAATCTCTGTGTGCAAGTATCTCGGTGATAGTTCTGCCGTCAGAAACGGTTCTGCTGTTTGTAAGATTGATCCTTGCCATAAGCTCTTCAAGCCTTTTAAGCAGTCTGTCAAGCTCTCCCATAAGTACAATGGGGTCTTCGGCAGGCTTATCACCGTCCTGTACCTTTGCATTATTGTTAAGTCTTACAGATAACTCGCTTATTCTGTTCTGAATATCCGTTCTTTCCGATAATGCTGATGCAAGTTTCATAATAACATCTCCTTTTAACCTTTTACCACGCCTACTGTAAAGAGCTTCTTTATTGGAGCGGTAAGATCCTTCTGATTTTCCATTACTGTGTCGATATCCTTGTATGCGAAACGACACTCCTCCGCAACATCCTTTTTGCTGTTCTTGCCGAGAACAACGTTTCTTTCTTTCAGATCAAGCATAACAGACTCTACCGAGAATTTCTCCAATGCGCCTGTTCTTGAATAGCTTCTGCCTGCACCGTGCGATGAAGTAAGGAAGCTTTCCCGATTGCCGAGTCCCTTTACAATATAGCTGTTTGAACCCATAGAACCGGGAATTATTGCAACCTCTCCTTCTGCTGCATGAACAGCACCTTTGCGGTGTACCCATACATTTTCGCCATAGTGATTTTCAAGAGCCGCATAGTTGTGATGACAGTTGACCTCATCCGAAAAGCTTGGTACAAGACCTGTGTGCTTTTCTACCTGCTCTGTGAAAACAGCCTTGACCTTCCCGAGCATAGCAGCTCTGTTCTCGTATGCGAAATCCATTGCAAGATGCATCCAGTTCAGATAACGCTGTCCTTCTTCTGTGTCAACCGAAAGAAACGGCAGATTATACGAAGAAGGCACAGAGGAGAAATATTTCTCATTAATGCTGTGGGCAAGTTCATTAAAATGCTTGCCTATCATATTGCCGAACATACGGCTTCCCGAATGGAGCATTATGCAGGCAAGACCGTTTTCGTCCTCCTGTATCTCAATAAAATGATTTCCTCCGCCGAGTGTACCTACCGAAAGATAGCTTTCCTCGATATACTGGATAAGCTCTTCATCGGCAGAATATTTACCCATTTCTGTCTGTGCCTTGTCAAGCACCGCCGAAGCCTGAGGCTTGCTGTAATGCTTGAAGCCGACCGGAATAGTTCGGAGTATGTTTCCTATTATTACCTTAATAAGCTCGCCGCTTCCTGTCATTGTTTCACGGAGAAGCTTAACGGGAATGTCAGTCTGAACAAATGCCATACCGCAGCCAATGTCAACGCCTACTGCATTTGGAATTACAGTATTTCTGCAGGCAATAACGCCGCCTATGGGCATGCCCTTGCCTGTATGTGTATCGGGCATAAGAGCTATATGGTCAACTGCAAACGGGAGGTTTGCAAGATTAACGGCTTGTTCAAGACAGCTTTCCTCAACATCATCAATGGAAGCAGTCCATATTCTGATAGGTATAAGCATTTTGTCTTTGTCAAAGTATTCGAACATAAATATCATCCTTTCGTTTTCGTTGCCTTTATTATAACTGAAACAATTTCCAATTTCATATAAAAAAAGGTGCGATGTTCCATAAAGCGTTGATTATGCGGAAATTATGATGTATAATAAAGAAAACGCTGAAAATCGTGTCAGCATATTCCTAAAAAAGGAGATGAAGATATGGCTGTATATTCCGAGCTGATAAAAAGCTTTGACAAGGTAAGGGATTATGTTCGTGACTTTTATATATTCGGCTTTCGTACAAGGGAAGATTACAACACAAAAAGCAAAAGAACTTATGATAACGAAAAGCGCAGGATAGAAAGCTGGTTATCCGATTATGTACATACAGAATTATCCGGACATAAAAAGAAGGTCGCTGTGAAAATAGACTGCAGCCGTATCTATCAGAATCCTTTATACAAATGCTTTAAATCCGCAACCTATACCGAAAATGATATAAAGCTCCATTTTATTATCATGGATATTCTTGAAAACAGTGAAATGACTGCATCCGAAATAACAGACAAGATAGTTTCCAAGCACGGAATGGTATTCGATCTTCAGACAGTAAGACTAAAGCTTAAAGAATATGCGGATGAAGGTCTGATAATTCAAAACAAGATTGGAAAATCCGTTTTGTTCAGAAAATCAAACCTTTATATTGATGATATCACAAACAATTTCCCGATGCTTTCGGATATGATTTCATTCTTTTCGGAAGAGATACCCTTCGGAGTTGTGGGCAGCTTTATTATGGACAAGGCGGATATAGCTAACAGTATATTTACCCGAAAACACGCATATATGGTACATACTCTTGATGATGAGATACTGCTCGAAGTATGTCGAGCTATGGAAGAAAAAAGAGAAGTTAATATATCCCTCGTAAGTCTGAAAAACGGGAAGAAAATTAATAGTACAGCGATCCCGTTGAAAATACATAGCTCTGTACAAACAGGAAGAAATTATCTTATCATGTATAACGAGCCTCAGAAAAGGCTGTTTTCTGCACGACTTGACAGTATAAAGTCGGTAAAGGTCGGTGAGGTTTGCGGTGAATATGACAGATATTATGAATTCTACCAAAACAACAAATGTTATTTATGGGGAACAAGCTTCGGAAGAGAACGAAAGCACGGTCAGACCGAGCATATTCACATGGAAATACTCATTGATGAAAACAAGGAGCAGTTTATTTTGAAACGTCTTGAACGTGAGGGCAGAAACGGCACGATAACAAAGCTTGAAAACGGCAGGTATGCGTATGATGCCGATGTTTTTGACGCAAATGAAATGTCACCGTGGATAAAAACATTCATCGGAAGAATTGCAGCCTTTGATACTGCCAATACAGAGCTTAAAGAGAAATTTTATAACGATATTAGGCGGCTTTATGATATGTACGGAGGTGATGAAAGGTGAAGCTGTTTTCGGAGATCAACTGCACATACTATAACATAACCGAAAAGATACTAAGACAAAAATCTGTTACAAAAGAAGATATTCGGAGAATTATCAGCAAAAACGGCTTCTCCGAAACTGTATTGTTTCTGGAACCGGAGCTTATCGGCAAAAACAATATCGGACTTCTGACAGAGCAGGATGGAATTTATAATTCTATACTGAAAAACGAACCTCATATCCCGCTTACCTCCGTGCAGAAAAAGTGGCTCTGTGCTGTTCTGAACGATAAAAAAAGCTCTCTGTTCCTTGACAAAGAGCAGAAAGCCGAGCTGTATGAGCTGCTTGGAGCAGAGCCGTTGTTTGACAGCAGATCTATTCGATTTTTCGACCGTTTTACCGACGGTGATGATTTTGAGAATGAGGATTATATCAAGCATTTTCGGAACATTCTTCGTTCCATGCACGAAAACAGGCTTATCAGAATTAGCTTTCAGACAAGGAAAAATAATCGGATAACTCATTATTATCTTCCCGAAAGAATTGAATACTCTTCGAAAAATGACAAATTCAGAGTGCATATTATCCGATATAATAAGTCCAAGCCAATAGAACGAGGAATAATTAACATTTCGCAGATAAACTCGGTGGAGCTTACCAATATTATTGCTGAAAATGGTCTTTATGAAGCTCCGTCAAAGAAGGAGGTCATTTTAAAGATCAGCAATGAAAGGAATGCGATAAATCGCTTTATGATGGAATTTGCGGAGCTTGAACGTGTTTCCGAATATGATGATGAGTCTAAAGAATGTACTGTAACCATGAAGTACGATGCAATGGATGAAACAGAAATTCTTATTCGTATCCTTTCGTTCGGGCCTGTTGTGGAAGTGCTGCAGCCCGATGATTTCAGAGAACAAATCGCACATCGGATAGGACTGCAAAGGCAGTTATGCTTGAGTATGGAGCATGAATAATAATCGTGGTGAGTGTTGAGTATTACATAAAACCCGTTGTCATAAGTGTAATCCACAACTTCCTGCACTCTGTCAAGCCATTGTTTACTGATATTGCCGTCCTTGTCCATCTGATCTCCCCAAGAAACGGGTATTCGCACCGAATTAAAGCCGGCTTTTTTCAGCGTGGTAAAATATTTTTCCGTAACCCTCGGCTGGCTCCATAGCGTTTCATCGTCAAGCTCGTTTTCCACCTCGCCCATCCATTCCCGATGATAAACCTCCAGCGCGCTTGCCAGGTTTACGCCGACTTTTATCTTGTCAAGCAAGTCCTGACCGGTCAGGTCTACAGGTATTTTTCCTCCCCGTTCCACCTTGACAGTACATTCGGCTTTATAGCTTGTGTCTTTGACCTTGACGGTTATCTTCGCCGTACCGATACCCTTCGCCGTTACAGATCGGAAGAGCGTCGTGTAGGGAAAGAGTGTAGATCTCGGTGGTCG
>CAMJES010000085.1 GCA_946404705.1 uncultured Ruminococcus sp.
ATATCATAGCCGGTGACTGGAGTTCAGACGTGTGCTCTTCCGATCTTCCAGTTGTCGGTGAAGCTGCCGAGCATTACGGCGGCAGGAACGTTGCTTATGACCTGACTTGTCAATGCGGCGGCGAAGAATTCTCTTCCCGAAACGAGCTTTTCGGCAAATGCGTTCACGGACGGGATATTCTTTATATTCCCAACGAAAATAAAGAAGAAAATGAACGTCAGCAGCAGACCGTAATCAATGTCATAGAAAAGCTTTGGTTCGATTATCACCGCAACAACGCATACCGAAACGAAAACTACAAGCACATCGAGTACGCCGAAAACCGCGAGCAGCGCAAGAACGAACAGAACGCCGTAAAGTGCTGAATATCGCGGATTTACAATGTCGATACGGTCATATTCATCGACAACGAGCGGCTTATCGGGAACAAGTACGGAAAGCAGAAGCACAAGCGCAAGTCCTATTGCTGCAACGGGAAGGACGGCAGAGAAAAACTCCGCAGGTGCGATGCCGTAATCCGTGAAGATGAGCAGGTTTTGGGGATTTCCGAACGGAGTTGCCATACTGCCGAGGTTGGCGGCAACGGTCTGGACGACTATCGCATAAATAAGGTATGCCGGATACTCCTCGAAAAATGTCACCATTATCGGAACGAGTGCGATAAGCGCCGCATCATTCGTGACGAACATTGAAAGGAAGAATGTTATCGTTGAGAGTATCACAAGTGCCTTTTTTGTGCCGTATATGCGCGCCTTTTCAACGAGAAAATACATTGCCTTTGCAAGCACGTTATTCTGTTTGAAGCCTGCCGTGATAAGCATAAGGCAGAAGAGTATGCCGATAACGTCCGTATCGACATACTGTATATAGTCTGTCACGGGAACGAGTGCGCAAGAAATGAGCGCTGCGGCAAGCGCGACCAAAACTATAAAGTTACGTTTAAAAAAATCTTTGACTTCCGTCATTTTTCTGATGTTCCTTTAGAAAATGAGATTGAATACGGTTCCTGCAGCAAATCCAGTCAGGAGGACTATGCCGAGAATAACGAAGTTTTCTTTTATCTTCTTGTTTGTACGGAAAAGAACGGCAAGTCCTATGCCTGCCGAGGAGATAAGTCCTGCAACTGCCGAGCCGAACGAGAGTATGCCCTCACAGTAAAGCTCGGTGATAAGCACAGACGCGGCGCAGTTCGGGATAAGTCCGATGACTGCGGTGATAAGCGGCTGGAAGAAGCCTGTTTTTTCGACAACAGCGGAAATTGCTTCTTTTCCTGCTATTCCCATTATGAAACCGAGGATAAGGTTGACGATAACGATGAAAATGAGTATTTTAACGGTATGCTTCATTGCGGAGTACCATATTCCGTGACTTCCGCAGCCGCATTCCGAGCAGAAGTCCTCAAAATCGGGGTCTTCCTCGCGGAACGATTTTCTCAGGTGGTCGATGATATCGACAAGCATACCTATTATAATGGCAATTACTACCTTCGTAAGGATAAGCGGCAGGATATCCGCCATTCTGTCGGGGTGGGCGAGAAGCACGGGTATTGCCTCGTCCGAGGTCGAGATGAAAACGGCTATGAGCGTTCCCATTGTGATGAGCCTTCCGCTGTAAAAGTTTGCGGCGGCAACGGAAAATCCGCATTGCGGTATACAGCCGAGCAGCGCACCTGCGGCAGAGCCGATAAAACGTCCTCCGCCCGTGCGTTTGAGTATGCCTTCAAGGTGTTCTCCTGCCTTATGCTCTATGAACTCCATTAAAAGAAACGCAAGGAACAGAAAGGGTATCATCTTTGCAGCGTCGATAATTGCGTCAAGGATAATATCAATTGCGTCAAAGCCTTCGTGAGCTTCTGAGTGAAGCATAAAAAAGCTTTTATTTATGCAGAATGCGAGGTGTGATAAATTCATTGATTTGCTCCTAAATGTTTAAAATCATAATTATGCAAGTTTAATTATATCACAAATATCTATATTAAGCAAGAAAAATTATAAAATTTCGGCGGAAAAAAGTATTGCAGTTTTTGAAGATTTATGGCATAATAGAATAGACGTATAAAATTTTATGAAATGAGGTAGATCTATGGCTCACGAGATGGTAATAGTTCTCGATTTCGGCGGTCAGTATAATCAGCTTATTGCGCGCCGTGTAAGAGAATGCGGCGTTTACTGCGAGGTAAAGTCATACAAGACTCCGATCGAAGAGATCAAGGCTAAAAATCCGAAGGGAATTATCTTTACGGGCGGCCCGAACAGCGTTTATGATGAAAACTCTCCGCATATCGGAAAGGAAATATTCGAACTTGGAATTCCCGTGCTTGGAATTTGCTACGGCTGTCAGCTTATGGCATATACGCTCGGCGGAAAGGTTTCCTCCTGCGTAACTTCCGAATACGGCAAGACCGAAACATTCTATGACAAGAGCAGCGTTCTGTTCGGCGGCGTGAACGACCTGCCCGAAAAGGCTATATCGTGGATGAGCCACACGGACTTCGTTGCCGAGATACCCGAGGGCTTCCGCATCACGGCGCATACTGCCGACTGTCCTGCCGCTGCTTATGAAAACCCCGAAAAGAAGCTTTATGCGGTTCAGTTCCACCCCGAGGTAAATCACACCGAGTACGGCTGCAAAATGATAGACAGCTTTGTTAAGAATGTCTGCGGCTGCGTCGGCGACTGGACAATGGGCAACTATGCAAAAACTGCTATCGAGGATATCAGAAACAAAGTCGGCAGCGGCAAGGTTCTGCTTGCGCTTTCGGGCGGCGTTGACTCGTCCGTTCTTGCGGCTCTGCTTTCAAAGGCTGTCGGAAATCAGCTGACCTGCATTTTTGTTGACCACGGCTTTATGCGTAAAAACGAGGGTGACGAGGTCGAGGCTGCTTTTGCCGACTGGGATATAAACTTTGTAAGAGTAAACGCGAAGGAGCGCTTTATGTCGAAGCTTCGCGGAGTTTCCGACCCCGAAACAAAGCGCAAGACGATAGGCGAGGAGTTTATCCGCGTATTTGAGGCTGAGGCAAAGAAGATAGGCAAGGTCGATTTTCTTGCGCAGGGAACAATTTACCCCGATATCATCGAGAGCGGCACGGGTGACGCCGCCGTTATCAAGTCGCACCACAATGTTGGCGGACTTCCCGATTATGTTGATTTCAAGGAGATAATCGAACCCCTCAGACTTTTGTTCAAGGACGAGGTTCGTGCGCTCGGCCGTGAGCTTGGGCTTTCAAGCGTTCTTGTAAACCGTCAGCCGTTCCCCGGCCCCGGACTTGCTATCAGAATTATCGGCGAGATCACCGATGAAAAGCTGGAGATACTTCAGGACGCCGACTGGATATTCCGTGAGGAGATCGCAAAGGCAGGGCTGGACACATCTATAAACCAGTATTTTGCCGTACTCACCAACAACCGCTCGGTCGGAGTAATGGGCGATGGCAGGACCTACGATTACACCCTTGCGCTCCGTGCAGTCGAAACTACCGACTTTATGACAGCGGAATTCTCACGAATCCCATACGAGGTTCTTGCGGTATGCTCAAGCAGGATAGTCAACGAGGTAAAGTCTATCAACAGAGTTGTATACGATGTTACGACCAAGCCGCCGGCTACTATTGAGTGGGAATAAATTAAACAATCCCGAAAGCCTTGCGAATGTATGGCTTTCGGGATTTTTATATCAGAATACTCAATAGAAGTGTAGAAAAAATGCAACTTTTGTGTATTTGCACAAAAAATGCTCAAAAAGTTTTTACGCTTCGGAGAAAATGTTGTGATAATATTGAAAAAAACAGATTAATCAAGTATAATTATTTATGAAATATTTTGGAGAAATGCCGTATATTTTGGTTGATTTTGTCGGCGTTTTCATAAGTTTTCATAAAAAAGAGGTTGATCTGTATGAAAATAAAGTCTATAAAAAAGCATATTATCATCGTGACTATCATGAGCGTTATGGTTCCCTTGATTATTTTAGGAGTGTTCTGCTGTACATCAAACCGTTACTCGACCACTCATCAGGTAGAGAAAAATATGGCGCAGTCCGCTTTGCTTGCGGCTGAACGTGTTCAATGGGAGTTGAAAAGCTTCCTTGTTCTTGCCGAGGAAACGGGCTGTGACGCTGATCTTGCAGACCCGAATGTTTCGGCTGAAAAAAAGCGTGAACTGCTTGATGCTGTGTCGGCAAAGTATGATATGACCCGAAGCAACATTATCGGTGCTGACGGAAAAAGTATTTTTGACGGAACTGACTTTTCCGATAAACCTTGCTTTCAGGAGGCTTTGAAAGGAAATTCATCGATATCCGAACCTCCTGCATCTGCCAGCAACGGCAAGCTTACCGTTATTATTGCCGCTCCGCTATGGAAAGACGGAGTAAGCGGCGGAACTTCCATAGGCTGTGTTTATTTCGTTCCCGACGAGGAATTTCTGAATGATATTGTAAAAGAAATAGATATCAGCGACAACAGTATGGCATATATCCTTGACAATGAAGGCTCGATAATTGCCCACGAGAACACCGAATATGTTTTAAATAGGCAGAATGTAATTCTTCTTGCAGAGGAAGACGATAAATATGCAGACTATGCCGCTGTTCACCGGAGGGCGCTCGATGGCGAGCAGGGTGTTGAAGCTGTAAAGATCTATGGCAAGACCAACTATATCGGCTATGCGCCGATCGAAGGTTCAAACGGCTGGTCCTTTGCAATTTCGGCTCCCGAATCAGATTTTATGGGAGTTGCAAACGTATGCGTTCTGATAGCAGTCGTTTTGTGTATTGTTGCCGCAGTTATTACTGTTATCAATTCAGGAAGAATGGGCAAGAAGATAGGCGATCCCGTTGCCCTCTGTACAGAAAGACTGAAGCTCCTCTCAGAGGGCGATCTTTCAAGTCCTGTTCCTCAGATAAATACCGCTGATGAAACCCGTGTTCTTGCCGATGCTACGGAGCGGCTCGTCGGAGATATGAACAGCATTATCAGCGATATCGGCAGGATGCTCGACTCTATGGCAAACGGAAACTTCAACGTAAGCTCGTCCTGCGGTGACGGCGTTTACAAGGGCGATTTCCGTGTACTTATCGAATCTGTCAATGAGATAAACCACAAGCTCAGCCATACACTTTCACAGATCAACTCATCTGCGGATATGGTTTCAAGCGGTTCGGAGCAGGTTTCGGGCGGCGCTCAGGGTCTTGCACAGGGCGCAACGGAGCAGGCTTCCTCTATCGAACAGCTTACATCTACTGTTGAAAATATTGCCGCCAAAGTTGAAGATACCACGGCACATTGCATTGACGGACAGCGTCTTACAGATGAAGCGGCTGAACACATTGTTGAGGCTTCGCAGTGCATGGATAAGCTCACAGCCGCTATGCAGGATATCAATGAAGCTTCCAACGAGATAAGCAGAATAATAAAGGCTATTGAGGACATTGCGTTCCAGACTAATATCCTTGCTCTCAATGCCGCTGTTGAAGCTGCAAGAGCGGGCGAGGCAGGCAAGGGTTTTGCCGTTGTTGCAGACGAAGTTAGAAATCTTGCTTCAAAATCCTCCGAAGCTGCTCAGGAAACTACGGCACTTATCGAACGTGCTGTCAGCGCGATCGAAAACGGCAAGGGCATCACCGAGCAGACCGCAGCGGCTGTTTCGGATGTTGCAAAACGCTCCGAGGAGGTTCGCAGCATTGTTGCGCAGATCGCCGAGGCAAGCACAGTCCAGTCGGATATGATAGCGCAGGTCACACAGGGTATGGAGCAGATATCGGGCGTTGTTCAGACGAACTCTGCAACAGCAGAGGAAAGCGCAGCCGCTTCCGAGGAGCTTTCAAGTCAGGCACTCACCCTCAAAAAGCTTGTCGGCGAATTTACGCTCAACTCCGAAGATTGATCGAAAATAATTACGGCGCAGGATTTAAAAAAGTCCTGCGCCGTTTTTAGTTTATATCAAGGTATAATTTTTCAAGAAATTACAATGTCAATTCATATAATAAAAAGTCTGTCCGGCCAACGTTGTCAGCATACCAGCGCTGCTGACCTCTATGGTTAAATCCTAATGATTCATAAAGACGATGTGCAGGAGTATTGCAAGACAATGCGTCTAACCGTACAGCCTTTTTATTAATGTTTCGGCTTAGTTCAATAATTAACTGCATGGTTTCTTTTGCAATTCCTTGCTTTTGAAGCTTGGGGTCAACACACAGAATATGTACCACAGATACTTCATCATCCGCAAGCGGAATCGCCCAGTCTGTATCGTGGTAATCATCTCCTTGAAACGGAGTAACAGCGGCGGCGGAAATAATGTCCCCATCCTTTTCGCAATAATACATTACTCCTGTCTGAATATAATTGCGTATCATTTCATCGGTGGGGTGCTGACCGTATACCCATTTGGCGTAAATGTTTATGTTTTCCGTGTTCATGATAACATCACGGTAAAACTGAGTTACTCTGTCAAAATCACTTTCGGTTGCTTTTATCAGTCTCATTTTTTCTCCTTTATCTTTGGATCTGCTCAAAGAAGTCCTCTTATAAACGCCGATATAGCATTATAAGCCTGATCCCAATCCTTGTGAGGATCTTCAACAATAAGTTTTGAACAGTTAAGGCTTTCAAGTATCTGCAGTTCACGCCGCTGACGTTCTTCAAGGCAGGAAATATATCCGTCTTTTCCCGTCAGACCGTGTGCTTTGCCGTAAGCACCGTTTACATGGTAATTGATAATGTCATTATGCCAGCTTTCGGGCCTTTCGTTAAAAATGTTGTCAATGACCGAACGCACATCGTTCTGTTTCAGATATATCACCGCAGGAGCGAGTTCTGTCATTCTTGACAGAATGCTTTGAATATATTCTTTGGATATTTCCTCACCGTAACCGAACCGCATCATTGTTTCGCACATTGGATTTTGCAAAAGGCAGCAGTTGAAGATATATACGGCGTCTTTTTGTGCATTTTTGGTGAATTCCGCCCACTTTTCAAGCATCACGGGCTTTTCGGTTTCCCAATCCAGTCCGTCATAGATCTTAAAGGATAAAAGCTTTTCAAAAAGTCCGCCCGATACCTTGTTCAGCGGCACAACAACGCCGTTTTTCTTCTGCACACAGCAGGCGTTTATGAACGCCTTTTCATCCTCGGAAAACATCGCAAGCTTATCCTGCCCGATAAAGCTGTGGAATTCATAGTCGGCAGGGTGATCTCCGGTACCTTCGTCCGTCCAATCTGCTTTTTTTCCTGACTTTGCGGCAATGTCTGCGGCATATTTTGAAGCTGTGCTTTTTCCCGAGCCGGGTATGCCCTCAACGATTATCAGTCTGCAATTTTTGGCCAATTTTTTGTTTCCTTTCTTGATTGAGCGTAATTTTTGGTGCAGAAAGCGAAAAGATATCAAACAACTGTTAAGCTGTATTTTTTTATACAATAAAATTCGGGCAGCTTTTCCTTTGCTTGACTGCTTATTCTTATCTGAGTTTTCTTTTCTGTTCCGTTTATTGCGAAGGTGAATGCAGATGTATGTTTGATAATGAGATCTTTAAAAAGCTTATAGTCATTATATGAATCCCAGTCTTTTTCGCTTGTTATGTTAAAGCTGGCGGCTTCGGAAATCGTTAATTTAGGGAAGTTTAGCTGAAATCCCATTATATCGGTATATTCGACCTGCCATGAACTCCTTGTTCCTACATTCAGCTTTCCGTTTTCTTCGAATACGCTAAACGTAAACGGCGAAAAATACGGGGCATATCCTCTGTCGGAGTCAATATATGTTTTATATTCTTCACCTTGATAAATATGCTTTCCGCCGAAGCGAACGGTATCAATTTCGGTTGTTATATTAAACTGGGCAAGCATCCTGCCGTCTTTTTTATAATTGATTTTTTCTCCCGAACATAGCTTTTCATATAAAGCTGTATAATTCTCTATAAAAGTTTCGGTCGGAGTATATGAATAATCGCTCGGGACATGAGCATTGCCGATAAACAACGTAAAAGGCGCAAGAGCCTCTTTTAATTCCTGCGGTGTAATTACAAAAAGAATAGATTGAAACCCCAAATTTTTCACCTCGGTCATGCTAAGAAAACGCTGATTAATACGTTTCTGCCGTTTTTTTAATATCCTCAAAGGCATAACCTTGTACATTTCTCAAAACGGCGAAACGAACGCTGTGCTTTAATCAGCGTATCCTTAATCATACGGATATAACTGCCGCATTAATTATACCATATCAAAACAAAAATTACAAGAAAAAGAATATTATCGGCATAATACTAATTCCAAACCAACCTATAGACAAATACTCGGATATAATAATCCAAT
>CAMJES010000086.1 GCA_946404705.1 uncultured Ruminococcus sp.
TTTTACCTTTAGAGGAGATTTTGTTTTAGGAAAATAGAATAAGCGCAATTCACAAATCGGTTCAACAAGTTATTTGGTATCAAACTTGTTTTTCTTTCCAATTTTTGATGTGAATTGCGCTTTTTAAGCTATACTATTTTGTGCTGTTGCTGCTGTGCCTAACGCTAAGGTTTAGGGGAGTTTCGCGCTCTGCGGAGCGCGACAAGGGGCTGCTCGCCCCCTTGACCCCTCGCAAGCCTTTGAAAAGGCTTGAGCGAAACTTTTCGTCCGCTTCGCGGTTTTAACAGCTTAATTCCGCATTCCGAATTCCTAATTCCGAATTATCTTACTCGTGTTCCTTGCCCTTGCAGAAGCAGTCAATGTAACGGTCAATGCAGCGCTCGATTATGTTCACGGCCTCATCTCTGCTCTTTACTTCGTCGATAACTGTTTCCTTGCCTTCAAGCGATTTGTAAACCGTAAAGAAGTGCGACATTTCCTCAAAAACGTGCTTCGGAAGCTCAGAAACGTCCTTATATGAATTGTAAGTAGGGTCGTTGAACGGTATCGCAATTATCTTATCGTCAAGCGCGCCGTTGTCAAGCATCGAAATTACGCCGATAGGATAGCACTTGACAAGCGCAAGCGGTTCTATCGACTCCGAACACAGCACAAGAACGTCCAACGGGTCGCCGTCATCTGCGTAGGTACGGGGAATAAAGCCGTAGTTTGCAGGATAGTGCGTAGAAGTGTAAAGCACACGGTCGAGCATAAGAAAACCTGTCTTCTTATCAAGCTCATACTTCATCTTGCTGCCCTTTTCGATTTCGATTACAGCAAAAAAGTCGTTTTTGGTTATTCTGTTCGGTGAGATATCATGCCAAATATTCATTATTCATCATTCCTTTTTTCTTTTTCTGTTTCTTTTGCAATATAGATCGGTCTTTTCTTTATCTCGGTATAAAGCTTCTGATTGTAGAGCGCATTTATTCCTCCGCAGAAAAGCTGCAGACCGCCTACAAACGTTATAAGAAATGCTATAAGCGGAATTTGCCATGCTCCGCTTCCGCAGGCGTTAACTATCGTGATTATAAGCAGGACGAGCGAAGCTATAAGCACGATCATCCCCATTATCACCGAAAGCGCAAGCGGCGCAGTCGAGAACGCCATTATTCCTTCAAGCGAATACTTGAAAAGCTTCCAGAAATTCCACGTTGAAGTTCCAGCCGCACGTTCGGTATTCTCAACGGGGATATACTTCGTTTCAAAGCCTACCCACGAGAAAATGCCCTTTGAAAAACGGTTGCGCTCGCCCATTGAAAGGATAGCGTCCACCATCTGACGGGTCATAAAGCGGAAATCCTGCGCTCCGTCAACAATCTGTGTCTGCGAAATGCTGTTTATGACCTTATAAAAGCTGCGCGAGAAAAACGAAAGCAGCTTAGGCTCGCCCTTGCGTGAAATACGGCGCGTTGCGGCGCAGTCATATTCACCCGAACGGACTATATCGTACATTTCGGGGATAAGCTTCGGAGGGTGCTGCAGATCGGCGTCAAGCGTCACGACATAATCTCCGCAGGAATTCTCCAGTCCTGCATAAAGCGCAGGCTCTTTTCCGAAGTTGCGTGAAAACGAAACATAGCGCACACGCTTATCTTTTTTTGCAAGATTTCGAAGTATCGCAAGCGTTTTATCCTTTGAACCGTCATTTATGAAAAGGAACTCGAACGAAAGCTCGGGGTGAGCGTTCATCATTTCGCCGCTTACGCGAACTATCTCATCATAAAAAAGCGGCAGAACTTCCTCTTCATTATAACATGGTGCAACAACCGAGATCAATTTCTTTTCCATTTGAACATTCCTTTTATTCGACCGTTACGGACTTTGCAAGATTTTTCGGCTTGTCAACGTTGTTTCCCCTCTGAACAGCCGTGTAATAAGCGATAAGCTGGAGCGGAACGACCGTTATCATCGGCATAAGGATATCGCTTTGTGTAACGGGAATTTTTACAAGATAATCAACGCTCTCCGCCTCGGGATCCATATCCTCGCGGCAGACCATTACGACCTTCGCTCCTCTGGTCTTAACTTCCTTGACGTTTGAAGCCGTTTTCTCAAAAAGTGCGCGCTGCGTTGCAACTGCAATTACGGGCGTTCCGTCATCAATAAGCGAGATAGTGCCGTGTTTAAGCTCGCCTGCGGCATAAGATTCGCTGTGGATATAGGATATTTCCTTTAATTTCAGCGAACCCTCCATGCTCAGCGCATAGTCAAGTCCTCGTCCGATGTAGAGCAGACTGTCGGCATTCATTATCTTTGAAGCGACAAACTGATAAGCGGATTTATCGTCAACGCAGTTCTGAATTTTTTCGGGTATCTCTTCAAGCTCATGCGTAAGCGCACGGCATTTCTCTTCGTCAATTCCGCCGACTGCATAAGCAATTCCGAACGCAAGCAGATACATAAATGCTATCTGAACGGCGTAAGCCTTTGTCGAACACACCGATATTTCGGGGCCTGCATTTGTGTACATTACCATTTTTGCTTCTCTTGCGATAGTCGAGCCTACAACGTTGACCAGCGCAAGCGTGTCAGCGCCAAGCGAATTCGAAAGCTTCAGCGCAGCAAGCGTATCGGCAGTTTCACCCGACTGAGAAATAATGATAACAAGGTCTTTATCGGTGACAAGCGGATCTCTGTAACGGAACTCCGAGGCAATATCGACCGTTACGGGAACTCTTGCAAGGCTCTCAATAACGTATTTTCCTACCATTCCTGCATGCATAGCCGAGCCACAGCCGACAATGAAAATGTTTTTATAGCTGCGTATCTTTTCATAGCTTAAACCGCATTCTTCCTCAAAGCTCGGCAGTCCGTTGCGTATACGCGGAGATATCGTGTTTCTGACAGCGGCAGGCTGCTCGTGTATCTCTTTGAGCATAAAATGCTCGTAACCGCCCTTTTCTGCAGCTTCGATATCCCAAGTAGCGGTCTGCAGTTCCTTTTCAATAAGGTTTTTGTGCAGATCATAGAATTTAATGGAATTCTCCGTGATCTCTGCGATCTCATTGTGTTCAAGCAGGTAATAATCGCGTGTATGTTCAAGAATGGCAGTTACGTCCGAAGCGATGAAGTTCTCGCCCTCGCCCTTGCCAACGATAAGAGGACTTTCCTTTCGTGCGGCGTATATTTTGTTCTTATGCTCGCGGAAAATAATGCCGAGCGCATACGCTCCCTCGATATCCGCAAGCGCCTTTGATATTGCTTCAAGCGGGTCGCCCTCATAATAATAGTCAAGCAGCTTTGCAACGGTTTCTGTGTCCGTTTCGCTCTCAAAACCGTAGCCCTTTGAAATAAGGAACGCCTTTATTTCACGGTAATTCTCGATGATACCGTTGTGAACGATAGAAACTCTCCCGTTTCCGATAGGGTGAGAGTTGATATCGGACGGCTCGCCGTGCGTTGCCCAGCGTGTGTGACCGATACCGCAGGTTCCGATCGGCTTTCCCTCGGTTTCAAGCTTTGCCATTAAGCCCGTTCCCTTTGCGTCGCCCTTTTCGGGGCATATTTTGCCCTTTGCCTTGACGGTTTTTATCCTGTCGCCCTCAAAAACGGCAATTCCTGCGGAATCATAGCCTCTGTATTCAAGCCTGCGCAGCGCTCCGACAAGAATATCCGCACATTCTTCCCTTCCGACATATCCGACAATTCCGCACATTGCATAAGCCTCCTTAAAACTCTTTTTAAAACAGTTTATTCCCGTGCGGACAAAAATATCCGCACAGGAACTCGCCTTTAAGTAATGATTTATTTTGTTCCGAAAATTCTGTCGCCTGCGTCGCCAAGACCGGGAACTATGTACTTATGCTCGTTAAGTCCCTCGTCAATGCTTCCGCAGTATATCTCAACATCGGAGCAAGCCTTGTTTACAGCGTCAATTCCCTCGGGGCTTGCAATGATACACATAAGCTTAATGTCCTTAACGCCTGCTTTTTTAAGTATATCGATTGTCTTTACAGCCGTAACGCCGGTTGCAAGCATGATATCGGTGATGATGACCTCTCTCTCGGCAACATCGCTCGGCAGCTTGCAGTAATATTCAACTGCGCTCGTAGTTTCGGGGTCACGGAAGATACCAACGTGTCCTACCTTTGCAGCAGGAAGAAGCTCGATAATACCGTCAACCATTGCAAGACCTGCTCTGAGAACGGGAACGAACGCAAGCTTTTTGCCTGAAATTACCTTGGATTTTGCAACTGCAACGGGCGTCTGGATCTCGACAGTTTTGAGAGGAAGATCACGGGTAGCTTCATAACACATAAGCATTGCCGTTTCGGAAGCAAGCTCTCTGAATTCCTTTGAACCCGTGTTGATATCTCTCATCATTGAAATTTTGTGCTGAACAAGGGGGTGGTCGATAAGTTTTACATTCTGCATTTATATTTACCTCCAAAAATTATTCTTCGATTAAGTCAACTCTGCGCTGATGACGTCCGCCCTCGAAATCGGTCGAAAGGAAAACGTCCACAATTTCTTCGGCAACGCCTGCGCCCGTTACTCTTCCGCCCATGCAAAGGACGTTTGCGTCATTGTGCAGACGGGTGTATTTTGCGGTGTAAGCGTCGGTGCAGAGAGCGGCGCGGATACCCTTTACCTTGTTTGCGGCGATAGAAATTCCTATGCCCGTTCCGCAGATAAGTATCGCGCGCTTAACGGTGCCGTCCGTTATCTTTGCGCAAACCTCACGGGCAACGAGCGGATAATCGCAGCTTGTTCCGTCCATACAGCCAAGCTCTATGTAGGGAACGCCAAGCTCTTCAAGGTGCTTTATGATATCCTTTTTTAATGCAAAGCCTGCGTGATCGCTGCCGATAGCGATCTTTTCATTCTTAATATCCATGAAATTTTTCCGCTGTTCGAAAAGAACAGCTCTCCCTTCAGAAATATACTGATAATAGTGTACCACAAAATCAAACTTAAATCAAGTATTTCGCAAAATATATTACATATATATTCATTTTATGAACAGAAAGTTAAAATAAAGTTTACTTCTTAAATCCGCTTGACAAAGCTTCCGAAAATTGCTATAATTGTATTTATTGCGAATACAGTTGTTTTTTACACAAGGACGAATAACCGCTAAAGCAACAGTATACACCGCCTTATTAGGCAGACCGCGACAGTAAAAAGCGTTTCGTAAGCTCCGATGGGAAGTGAAAATAAAAATATGAACGAAAATTCATTTTTGGTAGTCAGCACCGAGGTACTGCCGGAGGTTTTTCCGAAGGTGCTTGAAGTGAAAAGGCTGCTTGCCTGCGGCGAAGAGAAAAGCTCGGCTTCCGCCTGCAAAAAGGTCGGGATATCGCGCAGCGCATACTATAAATACCGCGAGTGCGTTTTCACTTACGAGGAAAAGCTTACGCAGCAGATAGTCACATTCTATGCCGTCCTGCGTGACGAGCCGGGAGTCCTTTCCGCTTTTCTTTCGGAGATACACCTTTTCGGGGCGAATATCCTTACCCTTAACCAGAATATCCCGATAGACGGCGCAGCAACGGTAACGATAACCGCAAAGCTCCACGGCAGCGGCAGCGAGGCATATTCCCTTGCCGATAAGCTGAAAACGCTCGGCGGCGTTGTTGATGTCAAGGTGCTTTCGGGAGAATAAGTTTAGGTAAAAAGTGAGTTTATTATATATTAAGGAGTTATGTTTATGGCAAAGATAGCAGTTTTGGGATTCGGCGTAGTCGGCTCAGGTACAGTTGAACTTTTCTACAAGAACAAGGACAAGATCATCGAAAAAGCAGGCACCGACCTCGATATCAAGTATATCCTCGATATCAGAGATTTCCCCGGAAGTCCGTTTGAATCAAAGTTCACCAAGGATATCAACGATATCCTTAACGACAGCGAGGTAACTCTCGTTGCCGAAGTTATGGGCGGCGTAAATCCTGCATTTGATTTTGTAAAAAGCTGCCTTGAAAAGGGCAAGAGCGTTGTAACATCTAATAAGGAACTTGTCGCAAAGAAGGGCGCAGAGCTGCTCAGAACCGCAAAGGAGCATAACTGCAACTTCCTTTTTGAAGCTTCGACAGGCGGCGCAATTCCGATAATCCGTCCGCTTCACCAGTGCCTTGCAGCTAACGATATCACCGCTGTTGCAGGTATACTTAACGGAACAACAAACTTTATCCTCACAAAGATGATAAATGAAAATATGCCTTTTGACGAGGCTCTTTCCACAGCGCAGAAGCTTGGCTATGCAGAAAAAGACCCGACAGCCGATGTTGAGGGTCATGACGCCTGCCGCAAGATATGCATTCTTTCTTCACTCGTTTTCGGCAAGCACGTTTACCCCGACTGGGTACATTGCGAGGGCATTTCAAGCATCACAGCCGAGGACGCAAAGTACGCCGAGAACTGGGGCGGCGCTGTAAAGCTTATCGGCTCTGTAAAGAAAACCGCTGACGGAAAAATTCTTCCGATAGTTCGTCCTGCATTCGTATGTGGCGCAAATCAGCTTTCAACCGTTAACGATGTTTTCAACGGCATCATGGTCTACGGCGACGCAATTGATCAGGTAATGTTCTACGGCAGAGGCGCAGGAAAGTTCCCGACAGCAAGCGCTATCGTTGCCGACCTTATTGACGCGGCAAAGATGAAAGGCACTTCCATTTCGCAGGTCTGGGAGGACAGCGCCGACAACAGCTTCATCGCTGATTACAAGGAAGACGTTCTTCCGTTCTATGTCCGCGCGCAGGGCGTTTCTGCCGATAAAGCAAAGGATATCTTCGGTGACGTTGAATTCATCGCAAGAGCCGGTCAGCCTTCCGACGAGATTGCATTCATCACCCCCGAGATAAAGGAAAAGGACTTTGACGAAAAGCTCACAAAGCTTGGCGGAAAGGTTCTCGGAACTATCAGAGTTCTTAATCTTGAAAGCTGAAAAATATACCATATTAATACTAAACACCAATAAAAAACGGGAAAAAATCTGCGCCGAAATCCTATATATTCGAGATTGTCGGCTTGATTTTTTCCATATTTTAAATGGTGTTTAGTATAAAAATATATGTAGGGGCGGATTCCATATCCGCCCGTTAATTTTTGAAAAAAGGAATTGAGGAAAAATGATAAAGCTGCAGATCCCCGCAACAAGCGCAAATCTCGGCGCAGGCTTTGACGCGCTCGGACTTGCTCTTACCTACTATAACTATGTAAATATGGAGGAAGCTGACGGCATCTTCATAAAAAGCCTTGACGGAACGCCCATCCCCGAGGACGAACACAACCTCGTCTATGAATCGGCAAAAACGCTCTTTGAGATATGCGGAAGACCGTTCAAGGGGCTTTCTATCGAGCAGATAAACAATATCCCTATGGCAAGAGGGCTTGGCAGCTCTTCGGCGTGTATAATAGCAGGTCTTTTCGGCGCAAATACCCTTATGGGAAATCCTCTCGGACTGGACGACCTTGTAAACCTCTCCGCACAGATAGAGGGACACCCAGATAATACTGCGCCTGCACTCCTCGGCGGCATCGTTACCGCTGTTTTTGACGGACGGGAAGTACATTGGGTCAAGCAGGAGGTTTTCACAACGCTCAAATTTGTTGTCGTTATCCCCGATTTTGAGCTAAAGACCGAAAAGGCCCGTGCCTGCCTGCCGACCGAGATAAGCCACAAGGACGCTGTTTTCAACCTCTCCCGTGCAGCGCTCTTCTCGGCTTCGCTGCTTACGGGAAAATATCAGAACCTTCGCACCGCTGTCAACGACAAGCTTCACCAGCCCTATCGTATGGAACTTATCCCCCACGGAAACGATGTTTTCGAAACAGCATACAGCCTCGGAGCATACGCTGCATACCTCAGCGGCGCAGGCCCATCGCTTATGGCCATCGTTGACGCCGATAACGAATTCTTCTGCGGCAAGATGAAATTTGCCCTTGAAAAATTGGGATTGAAAAATTGGAAAGTTCACGAATTACATATTGACAACACAGGTACAAAGCTGTTATAATATAACTAATGAATTTGAATTGATACCCATAAACCTGTGCAAATGTTACAAAAATCAGATAATTTTTTGTAACGATCATTCTTTATACTGTTTGAAAGGGTTCTCTTCAGAAATTTATTCTGTTTTTTAAGCAAACGGGAGAGTTTTTTATGGAAATAGATTATTTTTCCGAAACAAGAAAATATGAAGACCAAATCGACCTTTATAAAAAATTAAACTGGTATAACCTCCCAGGCTATACGGACGAAGAAATCGAAAAAGCAACCAAAAACAGCTTTTATTC
>CAMJES010000087.1 GCA_946404705.1 uncultured Ruminococcus sp.
TATCATAGCCGGTGACTGGAGTTCAGACGTGTGCTCTTCCGATCTGTCTTTCCGCTTCCTGCACCTGCAAGGATAAGCACGGGGCCTTCGGTGGTGAAGACAGCTTTTTTCTGCATATCGTTAAGCTTTTCAAAATATTTATTTAAAGCGTTTTTTCTTGCGCTGATAAACTCATCTCTGACTGACATAAGATCCTCCGAATAAAGGAAAACGCCGAACATTCAGCTTTTTTCCTAATATATAATCATATAAAACTATTATATCACAACATTAACACAAACGGAAGTAATTTCCTCACATTTTTACATATTGCTAATATTTTCAAAACACTTTTTTTACTGTTGATTAATCGGAGGAGGTTTTTCAATCAATCATAATTTTCAGATAGCTTTTTTTAGAAGTTTTTTACGAATTAACCAATATTTCGCATTACGAAAAAAATGCGCTGTATCGGGATGTGAAACCGATTCCTTGCACTAATTTTTGGAAAACGGCCTTCTAATGGGCGGATATGGAATTCGCCCCTACATTTTGAAACATATTTTCAGAAAAAAACATTCCGACTTCCGCACGAATTAAAAACTCCACTCTCAACACTCCAACATCCAAACTTATTTGTGTGTTTTGCACAAAATAATTCACAAAAGATTTTTGGCAAATTTATATACATTTGTGGACAATCCCAAAATTATGTTGTATAATATACATAAAATATAACAAAAAGCGAGGTCAACTCCAATGAACGAACAGGAAATCAGGGAGCAAATGGTCGATATTTGTCACAAAATGTGGCAGCTCGGCTGGGTCGCTGCAAATGACGGTAACCTTTCCGTTAAGATCGACAACGACACGTTCCTTGCAACGCCGACAGGCATAAGCAAGTGCTTTATCACTCCCGACAAGATAGTAAAGATCAATTCCAAGGGCGAACTGCTCGAAAAGAACGGCGACTACCGTCCGTCCTCCGAGATAAAAATGCATCTGCGCTGCTATGAGGTGCGCGACGATGTGGGTTCGGTGCTTCACGCTCATCCGCCGACCGCGACAGGCTATGCAGTCGCAAACAAGGCTCTTGACGGATATACTATGATCGAATCAATAATCGCTATCGGCTCGGTTCCGGTAACGCCTTACGGAACGCCCTCTACATACGAAGTTCCCGAGGCTATCACGCCTTATCTAGAAAACCACGATGTTATGCTTCTGCAGAACCACGGCGCGCTCACGGTCGGCGCAGACCTTATCACGGCTTACTACCGCATGGAAACGCTTGAACTTTTTGCGAAGATATCGCTTACGGCTCATCTGCTCGGCGGTGAAAAGGAAATTTCCCGTGAGAACATTGACCGTCTTTGCTCTATGCGTTCACAGTACAAAGTTACGGGTCGCCACCCGGGATACAAGAAGTATCCTTATGGGGACAAGTGATTATAGAATTCGGAATTAGGAATTCGGAATGCGGAATTTATTTAATTCGTAATGCGTAATTGATGATTTTCTGCAAATTTGTCTGAAATGTAGGGGCGGATTCTATGTTCGCCCATTAGAAAGACGTTTTCTCAAAATCTATGTAGGGGACGGGTTCCCCGTTCCGATAAAGCGCATTTTTTATATTAGGAATTTACATTAAAAAATTTTATGGAAAGTGAAAATAAGAGCGTGAAATGACTTCACTCTTAGCTTCTTCACTCTCCAAACTAAAATAAAAGGAGTGCATTTACTATGGCAAACAGATTTATCCTCAACGAAACATCCTACCACGGCTCAGGCGCAATCGCTGCTATCGCAGACGAAGCTAAGAACAGAGGCTTCAAGAAGGCTCTCGTATGCTCCGACCCCGACCTTATCAAGTTCGGCGTAACCAAGAAGGTTACAGACGTTCTTGACGCTGCAGGTCTTGCTTACACTATTTATTCCGAGATAAAGCCCAACCCGACAATTGAAAACGTTCAGTCGGGCGTTGCTGCATTCAAGGCTGCTGAGGCTGATTACCTTATAGCAATCGGCGGCGGTTCTTCTATGGACACGGCAAAGGCTATCGGAATTATCATTGCTAACCCCGAATTTGCAGACGTAAGAAGCCTTGAAGGCGTTGCAGACACCAAGAACAAGTCCGTTCCTATCCTCGCGGTTCCCACAACCGCAGGCACAGCTGCAGAAGTCACGATCAACTACGTTATCACCGACGCTGAAAAGAATCGCAAGATGGTTTGCGTTGACCCCCACGATATCCCAGTTGTTGCATTCGTTGACCCTGATATGATGTCCTCGATGCCTAAGGGACTTACCGCTGCAACAGGTATGGACGCTCTCACACACGCTATTGAAGGCTACATAACCAAGGGCGCATGGGAGCTTTCCGATATGTTCCACCTCAAGGCAATCGAAATTATCGCAAGAAGCCTTCGCGGCGCAGTTGCAAACACTCCCGAGGGCAGAACAGATATGGCACTCGGTCAGTATGTTGCAGGTATGGGCTTCTCAAACGTTGGTCTTGGCATCGTTCACTCGATGGCTCACCCCCTCGGCGCACTTTATGACACACCGCATGGCGTTGCAAACGCTATCATTCTTCCTACGGTTATGGAATACAACGCACCTGCAACGGGCGAGAAATACCGCGAGATCGCAAGAGCAATGGGCGTAAAGGGCGTTGACGATATGTCGCAGGAGGAATACAGAAAGGCTGCAATCGACGCTGTTAAGCAGCTTTCGCAGGATGTTGGAATTCCTGCCGACCTCAAGGACATTGTTAAGGAAGCTGATATTCCGTTCCTTGCACAGTCCGCTTACGATGACGCTTGCCGTCCGGGCAACCCGAGAGATACTTCCGTTGAGGAGATCACCGCACTTTACAAATCTCTCCTTTGATTTCTTTGCATAAATTTTGCAGTCCGAACGTTTTTATGCGCTCGGACTGCTAATTCTTATTATTAGGTGAGAAAACAAATGAAATTCAGATTTTCTGTCGACATTGACAAAGTGAACTATGCGCAGGTAATAAGGGCGCTGCTCCCATATATTGACAAATCGGAGCTTCCGCTTCCCTCTGCCGTGCTTGACGCTGCCGAAGCTCCGGGTGTTCTTGAAAACTTTTTGAGGTTCGTTCCGCAAGAGCAGCAGGAAAAGCTTGTTCTTTCGCTTTTTGAGAAAAACGCAGGCAGAATCACCGACGCAGTTGTCCGTTTTGCCGACAAACGCGGCGTGGAAACGGATATTTCGGGATTGAAGCTCGAAGAGAAGCTGTAAAGTCATTCAGCTTAACGGCAGCGTAAAGCTGCACATATACGTTGTTTGAACTATATTATACATAAGTAAAGGTGTCAAAGCTGTAAAGCGATATGATTTTACAGCTAACAAGGAGATGATGATATGAACGAAACGATAAAAACACTTACGACGAGAAGAAGTGTGCGTTCCTACAAGGACACGCCTGTTCCCGATGATGTATTAAACGAGATACTCACCGCAGCAGAATATGCGCCAAGCGGAAAAAACAGACAGCCCTGCGTTATGGTCGTTGTAAGGGATAAGGAAACGATAAAAAAGCTGTCGAGGATAAACGCAGAGATAATGGGAACAGATATCGACCCGTTCTATGGTGCGCCGACCGTTGTTATTGTGTTTGCGGACAGCACCGCAAACACATATCTTGAAGACGGAAGCCTTGTTATGGGGAACCTTATGAATGCGGCGGCTTCCCTCGGCGTAGATTCCTGCTGGATACACAGAGCGAGGGAAACTTTTCAGACCGATGAGGGCAAGGCTCTTATGAAAAAATGGGGACTTGACGAAAAATATGTCGGCATCGGAAACTGCATTTTAGGCTACGCTGACGGCGAGCGCAGACAGCCTGCTCCAAGAAAAGACGGGTTTATAATTTACGACTAAGTGGAGCTTTTTAGTTTGGAGTTTGTAGTTTGAAGTTTGGAGCTTAATTCTAACTCCATACTCCACACTCCACACTAAAAAGGCTCCACACTAAAAAAGGAGGTACTATAAGATGCTAAAAAACATTCCAAAGATACTTTCCCCCGAGCTTGTTAAAACGCTTATGGAAATGGGTCACGGCGATGAGATCGTTATCGCTGACGGAAATTTTCCTGCCGAAACTATCGGCAAGCGCGTTATCCGCTGTGACGGTCACGGCGTAACCGAGCTGCTTGACGCGATAATGCAGCTTTTTCCGCTCGATACATACACCGAAAAGCCCGTTATGCTTATGGAGGTAGTCCCCGGCGACCCCGTTGTTCCCACGATATGGGACGATTACAAGGCTGTTATAAACAAATACGAGCCGGAAAACTGCAAAATTGAGATGATCGAACGCTTTGCTTTCTACGAACGCGCAAAGACCGCTTATGCTATCGTAGCAACGGGCGAAGAGGCAATTTACGCCAACATTATCCTTAAAAAAGGCGTTGTAAAGTAACGGTGGGCTGATATGGAAAAACGAGTTTTGGCTTTTGACTTCGGCGCTTCGAGCGGACGAGCGATAATCGGCATTTTTGACGGCGAAACAATACGGTTGGAGGAAGTTCACCGCTTCGAAAACACGCCCGTTCAGATGTGCGGAACGCTTTATTGGGATCTGCCGCGCCTTTTTCACGATGTAAAGCAGGGACTTGTCAAGGCTGCGCAGAGCGGCGGCTTCGACAGTCTTGCTGTGGACACTTGGGGCGTTGATTTCGGACTTATCGGCAGGGACGGACATCTGCTTGAACTGCCCGTTCACTATCGCGACAGCCGCACATCGGGTATGCTCGAAAAGGCTTTTTCGCTTATTGACAAGGCGCAGTTCTACAATATCACGGGCAATCAGTTTATGGATATAAACACCGTTTTTCAGCTTCTTTCGCTTAAGTTTGATCGCCCCGAAATGCTGAAAAATGCGGAAACGCTCCTGCTTATGCCCGATTTATTCGGCTATCTGCTGACGGGGAAGAAACGCGCTGAGCTTTCCATAGCTTCAACAACGCAAATGATGAATGCAGCGGAACGAAAATGGTCGGAAACGGTGCTTGACGCGCTCGGCATACCGAAAAATATACTTCCCGAGATTTGTATGCCTGCGACCGAGCTTGGAATGCTCTCAGACGAGATATGCGCCGAGCTTGACATTCCTGCGGCGAAGGTTATATCCGTTTGCGGTCACGACACGCAATGCGCAGCAGCGGCTGCTCCAACCGAAGAAGAGGATTTCATTTTTATCTCCTGCGGAACTTGGTCGCTTTTCGGCACGGAAACGAACAGCCCCGTTATAAGCGAAAAATCAGCGGTGCTGAACATCACCAACGAAAGCGGTTACGGCGGAAAGGTCACTTTCTTAAAGAACATCATCGGCTTATGGCTTATTCAAGAATCGCGCCGCCAGTTCAGGCGTGAGGGCAGGGAATACTCCTTTGCAAATCTTGAAAAGCTGGCGCTGGAGTGCAAGCCGTTTAAGTGCTTTATTGACCCCGATGCGCCCGAGTTCGTTCCCGTTGGAAATATCCCCGAGCGAGTGCGTGAATACTGCCGCAGGACGGGACAGCCCGTTCCCGAGAGCGTGGGCGAGGTAATGCGGTGCATATACGAGAGTCTTGCGCTCAAATACCGTCTTGCTTTTGACGAGATAAGGGAATGCACGGGCAAGGAATACAAAAAGATACATCTTGTCGGCGGCGGAACAAAGGACGGTATGCTCTGCCGAATGACTGCTGCCGCCTGCGAGCGTGACGTTGTTGCAGGCCCTATTGAGGCTACCGCTTATGGCAACATTGCAATGCAGCTTATTGCAGGCTGTGCGATACCCGATATCAAGACTGCAAGGCGAATTATCGCAAAGTCGGACAATGTAAAGCTGTACTCTCCCGAAAACACGGAAGAATGGGAAAAGGCGTATAAAAGGTATCTTGAAATAATTCGAAATTAGGAATTCGGAATGCGGAATTATTTTTGTTTCAAAAATTTGTTTGAATATGAAGGTGACGGGTTTCCCGTCACGATAAATAAAAAAGGAGAATGATTTATGTACCCAAGAATAGGAATCAGACCAATTATTGACGGACGTCAGTTCGGAGTAAGAGAATCGCTTGAGGTTCAGACGATGAACATGGCAAATTCCGCAAAGAAGCTTATCGAGAATAACTGCCGCTATCCCGACGGAACGCCCGTGGAGTGCGTGATTACGCCGTTTACGATCGGCGGCGGCGCGGAGGCTGCAAAGGCTGAGGAGTTTTTCTCGACCAAGAATATCTGCGCAACGCTTTCCGTTACCCCATGCTGGTGCTATGTTACGGAAACTATCGACCTTAATCCCACCACAATCAAGGCTGTATGGGGATTTAACGGCACGGAGCGTCCGGGCGCAGTTTATCTCGCCGCTGCAATGTCCGCTCACGCTCAGAGAGGTCTGCCCGCGTTCTCAATTTACGGTCACGATGTTCAGGACGCTGACGACACCTCAATTCCCGATGACGTTTCGGAGAAGATACTCCGCTTCGCTCGCTGCGCAGTCGCAGTCGGCTGGATGAAGACCAAGGCTTATGTCAACATCGGCGGCGTTGCAATGGGTATTGCAGGCTCCTACTGTGACGCTATGTTTATGCAGGACTATCTCGGACTGCGCCCCGAATGGGTCGATATGACAGAGATACTCCGCCGTATTCACCTTGAAATTTACGACCATGAAGAATATGAAAAGGCTCTTGCGTGGACAAAGGCACATTGTCCCGAGGGCATGGACATAAACACGGAGATAAATCCCGGCAACAAAAAGGTAATGTCGCACGAGGAGCAGTGGAAATTCACCGTTAAGATGACGCTTATCGTCCGTGATATAATGCTCGGCAATGAAAAGCTCCGCGAAATGGGCTGGAAAGAGGAAGCTAACGGCAGAAACGCAGTTATGGGCGGTTTTCAGGGTCAGCGTCAATGGACAGACTGGCTCCCAAATGCGGATTTCTGCGAATCTATCCTCAATACGACCTTCGACTGGAATGGAAAGAAGCAGCCGCTCACATTTGCGACTGAAAACGACGGCCTTAACGGTACGGCAATGCTGTTCGGAACGCTCGTCAGCGGTACAGCTTCGGTATTTGCAGATGTCCGTACATATTGGAGTCCCGAAGCAGTTGAGCGCGTGACGGGAATCAAGCCGACAGGCAGGGCTGCAAACGGCTTTATCCACATTATCAATTCAGGCGCAGCCGCACTTGACGGAACAGGAATGGCTCAGGACGAAAACGGCAATCACCTTATGAAAAAATGGTGGGATATGACCGATAAGGACATTGAAGCGATCCTCGGTAAGGTCGACTGGTGTCCCGCAAATCTCGGCTACTTCAGAGGCGGCGGATTTTCTTCGCACTTCCGTACACAAGCAGAAATGCCCGTCACAATGATAAGAGTGAACGTTATTGACGGAGTAGGCCCCGTCCTCCAGCTTGCAGAGGGTTATACCGTAGTCCTCCCCGAGGAGATACATAAGCCGCTTGACGAGCGCACGGATAAAACATGGCCGACAACATGGTTTGTTCCGAACCTTATGCCCGAAAAGACAGCGTTCAAGGATGTTTATTCCGTAATGGCGAACTGGGGTGCAAACCACGGCGCGTTTGCATACGGACATATCGGCAAAGACCTTATCACGCTTGCATCAATGTTGAGAATACCTGTTGCAATGCATAATGTCCCCGATGAAGATATCTACCGTCCACACGCATGGTCAGCATTCGGCACAAGCAACCTCGAAGACGCAGACTATAAAGCTTGCGAATGTTACGGAGCGCTCTATAAGTAATTCGAAATTCGGAATGCGGAATTCGGAATTATTGCAGTCCAACATATGTTGTTAAAACCGCGAAGCGGACGAAAGTTTACGTCCACGCTTTTTAAAGGGTGGCGAGGGGTCAAGGGGGCGAGCAGCCCCTTGTCGCGCTCCGCAGAGTGCGAAACTCCCTAAACCATAGCGAAAGGTGCAGCAGCAACAGCACAAAAAGTATAGCTAAAAAAGCGCAATTCACATCAAAAATCGGAAAACAAGAAAAGTTTTGTCTAACAAAAACTTGCTAAACCGATTTGTGAATTGCGCTTCATTCTATCCTAACAAAATAAACTCTCCTCGGAGTGCAAACACACAAACGAAGTGCGTGTGTTTGCACTCCGACTTCGCATTTAAAGCTATGCATGGGGAAACTTAAAATTGTCGTTCCCCGTGCATAGCTTTTAATACGATGTCGGGTCAAAACGCTCGGCGCTTCGCTTCTCGCGTTTTATCCCCGAGGAGAG
>CAMJES010000088.1 GCA_946404705.1 uncultured Ruminococcus sp.
AGCATTATCTCCGAGCGTATACCCTCGACCGAGAAGTTCAGAACATAGGGCGAGTGGTCTTCAAGGCAGGAATTAAGCTTTATATATGGGAGCCTTGCAAGGCTTTTGACCATATAGTCACATACTATCTCGGCGTTGCTGTAAGCGGTCGTCATTGTGGGGAGCATTGATTTTACAGCTGCTCCGAAGCCTGCGATAAGCGGCACAGATTCCGTTCCCGAACGGAACCCCTTTTCCTGACCGCCGCCGCAGATAAGCGGTGCAATTCGTATTCCGCTGCGGACATACAGCGCGCCGATGCCTTTAAGAGCGTTTACCTTATGCCCCGACACGACCACGCAGTCAGCCATAAGAGCGGCGGTTTTGATAGGCAGCTTCATAAACGCCTGAACGCAGTCGCAATGGGTTATACATTCGGGATATGTACGTTTTATAGCGGTAAAAATCTTTTTTACGGGGTTTATTGCGCCCGTTTCGTTATTGACATACATACAGGAAGCGAGAAAAGTGTTCTCATCAACAGCGGCAATGAATTCATCTGCGTCAATAACGCCGCTGCGGTTCGGGTTTATGCGGACAACTTCATATTCTCCTGTTTCTTCAAGCTTTTTTATCGGCTCAGCAACGGACGGATGCTCGATCGCGGAAACAACTATCCTGCGGCGGTTTCTCTTGCCGTAGTTCTTTGCAGCGCCTAAGATAACGGTGTTGTTAGCCTCGGTCGCACCCGATGTAAAGGTCACGCACTTCGGGTCGCAGACAAGCGCAGCCGCGATAGCCTTTCTTGCTTCTGTGACCTCCTGCTCCGCTTCAAGTCCGAGCTTATGGAGCGATGATGGGTTTCCGTATTTGTAAAGCATACTGTCAAGTACAGCCGACATTGCCGCTTCACATGGCTTTGTCGTAGCCGCATTGTCAAGATAAGTCATAAATTTCATTTCCCTTCGATGATATAGCGATATACTTATTCTATTATACAACATTTTGCCCGAAATTCCAACATTCTTTCAGAATTTTTCTTTCAGCTTTTTCAACAACAGATAGTACAGTTCGCCGCCGTTGTTTGGTGCAAATAACAAATCGGAAATTTTATCAAAATTAGTTAACATATTCACTTATGCAATATGCGATATATATGAAGCTTTTGCGTTCGGATAATAGGGTAAAACCAATAAATTTGTATTTAAAATTAACATTGGTCGATGATTTGCGAAAAACAGATCGTGGGATTATAATAATAACATCAAAACCAATTATTTCAGTATGTATTGAAGAAAAGAGGAAGAACTATGGCAGAAAAAACAATCAGCAAAAGCAGAAAGACTCTATACCGCATTATCATTGTAGGACTTATGGCAGCGCTCGTTTATGCGGGAAATTACCTTCAGATCAAGATACCCAACGGCGTTCTGGTAACGAGAGTTCATCTTGGAAATTCAATGTGTCTTCTTGCAGGTCTGCTGTTCGGCGCATTAAGCGGCGGTCTTGCTTCTGGTATCGGAGCAGCGCTCTACGACCTTTTTGATCCGGTATATATCGTTTCGGCGCCTTATACATTTATTTCGAAGTTTGCAATGGGTATGACGGCAGGCTTGCTCAGAACGAATAACGAGAAAAAGCGCGTTATCATCGCAGCAATTGCAGGTCAGCTTACATATATCGTCCTTTACCTGCTCAAAACTTATGTTACTATCATTATTCTCGGCGGAACATCTCAGGCAGCATGGGCAGCAGTCGGAACAAACGCAATTACCTCAAGCATCAACGCAGTTCTCGCAGTTGTCATTGCAGTTCCGCTTTACTTCCTGCTCCGCGCAGCACTCAAGAGAACGGGTATTTTTGAATTCATCAAAGCAAACGACAGAACAGAAAAAAGAGAGAACAAATACTTCAACCCCGTTACTATCTGCCTTGTTATCTTCTCGGTAGCTGTAACATTGCTTTACACGATCAACCTTGCAGCGACCAACAAGGTAAAAGCCGCAGAGGAAAAGAAGGAAGCCGCTTATCAGGAGCAGATAGACAAGCTTGACAGCGACATTGAAGCTCTTTATGCGCAGCTTGGAATAGAACGCCCCAAGCCTGCAGAAGAAGCAGTTGAATAAATACAAAACGTGCAGAACCAAATTTTCGGTTCTGCACGTTAATTATTTTTATACCGATAACTGTTGCTGTGGGGAAGAAATCGCTTTAGAATCTGCATTTACGGCGAGGTTCACTTTATGACCGATATAGGCTCAATAAAGCAAAGATAGATATACACCGCAAACACTACATACCAAAGCACCGTGCGGAAAAGCATCGGCCATCCCCTGCTTTTTCCTGCCGGCGTAGGCTTGCGGACTACTCCGCCCTTTACCGCAACAAGTACAAGCAGCGTAATGCCCAAGAACATAAAACCGTAGCGGAACAGCGCGTTCAAAGCGACCAGAACAACAAATGAAGTGCTGCCCGTAAACGCCGCAGCCGCATCGCCTGCCACGACATTATTGAACGCTTCATAGTCGGCAGACTGCATTGCAAGCTGCATAAGAACTCCCGATGTATTGACGATAATATGCATTACAATTGACGGAATGATCGAACCCGATCTAAGGTCTGCCGCCGCAAGCACAAGTCCGAGCATGAACGCAAGTATGAACTGCTGATAATTCTGATGCATAAGGCCGAATATAAGCGCCGAGAGAACGATGGCAAACCGCTCGTTGTATTTTTTCATTCCCTGCAGGATAACCCCTCTGTACAGCAGCTCTTCAAGCAGAGGGCCAAACAAGCAGGCATAGAAATACAATAACAATAGTGACCATACGGAGTTGTTCTGTGCGGTAAGGTCAGCCGTTCTCGATTCGAGATCAAACAAACCCAATATATATCCAACAAAAGATGCGATAAGCACCGCGGCGGTCTGCAATCCCAGACACACCGAACAATCTCTTGCAAGCTCTCTGCCCGTAAATCCGTTCCTGTTAAACAGCTTTTCAAGGTCGACCTTCAAAAGCTTCATTCCGATAAAAATTGATATCGTTTCACTTATGATCGGAATACAACAGGATACCACCGTGCTGATATCATCATTTTCCAGCACCCCGTCCGCGTTTTGCCGAAGCTCATCAAATGACGAAAAGCTTCCGCCTGCAATTCCGCATAAAAATATAGCAAGATATCTTAAAACAATGTTAAAAAGAGCAATATTTATCAATAATACGATTGCTGCTTTCATATACTGACGGCGGATAAGCTTTCTTTCCGCTTTATCCGGCTCGACCGTTACTGTCTGATAGTTTATATTTTCCATTTTATCTCCTTTTGTCAAAGCAATGCTGCCTTATCACGTTCCATTACCGCAAGTTCGTCGCAGCGTTCATTCTCGGGATGACCTGCGTGGCCTTTTACCCAGACAAATGTGACCTTGTGCTTTTCCGTAAGTGCCAAAAGCTTTTCCCATAGATCGGCGTTGAGCGCAGGCTTTTTATCCGATTTTATCCAGCCGTTTTTCCGCCACGAAGCCGCCCAGCCTTTATTTATCCCGTCACAGACATATTTGCTGTCGGTAGTAAGCGTTACCTCGCACGGATATTTCAGCGCAGAGAGTCCTGCGATAGCGCCCGAAAGCTCCATACGGTTGTTGGTAGTGTTTTTTTCGCCGCCTGAAAGTTCCTTTTCCCTGCCCATTGAGCGGAGTATAACTCCGTAACCGCCGGGGCCGGGATTTCCCGAGCAGGCTCCATCGGTGAATATCTCTACCTTTGTTAGTTTATTATTTTCTGTCATAAGCTCCTCCGTAATAACCTTAAATTATATTATAGCATATTTTTCTTCATTTGAACAGTATAAACTGTCAATTATTAGGTTTTTACTAAAAATGACAGAATTATTTATGCAAAAAATATATTAAACGTTTAACATTATTGACAGTTTTATTGTAAAAATGCTATAATGTGTTTGTAAAAAAGTTAATATGTATTAGGCTCAATATATTTGGAAACGTTTTCAAAATGAAAGCCTATGCGGATCATATTTAAGGAGGAGATTTTTTGAAAAATTACCAGAAAATTACCGCTGCGTCAATCGCTGTTCTTATGACAATGAGCCTTGCAGCTTGCGGAGATTCGGAAAACAGCTCAGCAGCGGATATCACAACTACTTCGAAAACAGAATGGACAGGCGATAACATTGAAGTCACCGCTGACGATGGTGCGCTTTCCACAGATGTTGACATAAGCGGAAAAACACTTAAATGGATGGGTATTTACGATCTCAATCCTACGAACGACTCCCCCGAGCGTTCGGCAGAGCTTGCACTTTTTGAAGATACATACGGCGCTTCTATCGAATATATGAATACAACATCCGACAAGCGTTTTGACGACCTTGCAGTATCTATCACGGGCGGAACACAGCCTGATATTTTCATCTATGAATGGCGTACTTTCCCCTATGATATCTCCAAGAACCAGTATCAGCCGATCGATTCGCTGATCGACTGGGAAGACCCGATGTGGGCTGATGTCAAGGATCAGGCAGACAAGTTTATCTGGAACGGCGAGCATTATATCGCTCCGCTCGGATATGCTTTCAACGATACACAGATCCTTATGTACAACAAGGATACAGTCGAGGCAGAAGGCTTTGACGATCCGTATGAGCTTTACCTTAAAGGTGAATGGGACTGGAACGTTTTCACCGATATGATGAAGACCTACGTTGAAAACAATCCCAACAACTTCGGTATCGGCGGCTGGTGGGCAAATGCATTTGTTTACACAGCAGGCGATACAATGGTAACATACGATGGCGAAAAGTTCCACAACAACATGAACAGCGCAAAGATCGAACGTGCGCAGGCTGTACTTGAGGATATATTCAAGAGCAATCTTATCAACCGCGGCTGGATCGGCCCCGAAGCTGCATTTGTAAGCGATAATATGCTTTTCTACGGAATGGGTACATGGGCATACAACGGTGCTGCTCTTTCCGTTCCTGACAGCACTATCCAGATCGTTCCCCTGCCTAAGGATCCCGAGCAGGATGAAAACTTTGTTTCCGCTAAGATCAACGCCTATATGTGGGTAAAGGGTTCCGAAAATGGAGATGTTGTAAAGGCATGGCTCGACTGCAACAGACTCGTTAACTACGATCCCAAGTACACAGAAGCAACAAAGCAGAAATTCCTTGAAAACAATCAGGGTTGGACATCTGAAATGTATGATATTGCAATGGATTTCTATGATCCTGAAAAGTTCACTCAGACTTATGACTATGGCTATGGTTTAAGCACATACATGGGTGATGAAGTTATGAGCATACTCTATGAAGGCATTGCAAATGAACAGTCCGAGAACTGGGTACAGACTCGTGACACATTCTCAACGATCGTTGATGAAGAAATTGCAGCATATGATTAAGCCATTTTTGTCCGGCACGGCTGCGAGCAGACTTTGCCGGAATTTTGAAAGCGGTCAGGACGTTCTGACCGCTTTTTTTCGTTAAATTTAGCAAAAAGGCTTGACAATTCCCGTGATTTGGGTGTATAATATCAATATTGCCGCTGTGGTGGAATCGGCAGACACAAGGGACTTAAAATCCCTCGCTGGCGACAGCGTACCGGTTCAAGTCCGGTTAGCGGCACCAAACCGTCAAAGCTCGTAGCTATGAGCTTTGACGGTATTTTTTTGCCCCCTGTTTTTAGAACTGTCCCTCGGTATAGGGGGTAAAGTTCTAAAAAAGTTCTAAAAAAAGCACAATGATTATTTTTGAAATGCTACTAACTTGAAAAATATCACGAGAATTTTTATTGAGCTAAATTAAAGAATGCGCTGATTAAAAGGATTCTATTTATAGTATTGATATGATATATACCCCCCGAATAGTCTTTGGATACGCAATCGGATTCACTATCATGCTTAATGGAGGTTAAACAACTCATGACCAAGAAAAAATAGAAAAGCGTAATATAATGTCGGATAAGTTGTGATTGAACAAAAAAGAGCAAGAATTTTGCTTACGCTTTTGAGAAATTGTAAGTTAACATATACCTTCCTTTCTACTTGATGCTCAATGCTTTTACCTTGTTCATTTGCATAAAACTCGAATTTATCAATACGATAATTCTTTTTTTTATTATTTTACGTTTGTCTAATGGAATATTTAAAGAATCCATCAGTTTTTCACAATGTCTTTCTTCTGAATCAATTTTTTGATCAATACTGTAAACAGTATCATTTTTTACTGTTGTATCACGAACAAAATAAATTATTTTCCTGTTATCAGATAACAAAAGCCATTTTCCAATTCTATCCCACCAAATAGTATCTGTTATACCAATTGACATACCATAAATACATATAATATTACTGGAATTTAATAATTTACTTGCTTGTTCGTCAATTTTATACCCTATACTTATATTTTTTTGGGGTTTTATTACCCTACGTCTAATTCTATCTGGTAAATCATCTGAAAACGGAAGCTGTTTTAAATCATTTACACCCATTATCATGTTTTTGTTTAATTCGCCATGAACATGTATTAATGAACCGATTCTTCGAGAATATTTTACATTGCTCATATTACATGAATACAATTCTCCTCCATTAGTTGAAGATAATTTCTTTATTATTCTATCAATAGTAGTTGTATAGTTAAATGATAAAAAGTTATACTGCACATCAAGGTCATTTTTATTATATCCCGTATCGTTGTAAAAATCATCTGTTACAGCTGGTCTAAATCCTATGTTATGCAAAGCGGTCAATCTGATCCAATCCGAAATCTGCTTTTCATCCTTACTTATATCGTCAGAAAACTTATCATTTTCCTTGTTCAGATATTTATTGAGTTCTGATAATACATCTTCATAAATTGCAATATAGTTGTCAATTGTGTCATTATTAAAATTTGCTATATACTCACCAAAGCACTTTTCGAAATCGGCCCATAACTCTATTGTCTCTTTTTTTATAGTAGCTTTGAATTTAGCTATGTTCTCATCTTCTGATGGGAGATCAATATAGTATTTTAAAAAATGGTCGAAACCTGTTTCCAAGCCAACACCCAAATCGAAACCATTACCTATTAAATATGTAACATTCATTTTTTTATTCTCCTAATTACTCCTGCATTAATATTTTTCAACGGTTCTGCTTTTTCAAGTACTTGCTTAAATACAAATCCTGATTTTTTAGAGCAGTTACACTTGATGTTACGTTGAATAAATTATACCATATTAATCCGAAAAATTCAATCGGAATCGGGATATATTCTTATTTCACTCCTTTTTATAGCATAATGCTATAGTATTTGTAAAATCAATATAAAAATATTTAAAGCATCGGCTATGATGTAAAATACTTGCCTAAAGTTAAAGTACAAACTTTAGGCAAAAATTTTTATATAGGTTATATAGGTATAGTTCTGCCGTGTATAGCTGTCACCTACATATTATCATAAATAAGTAACGCAGATTATGAGTACATAATCTGCGTTTAATCATATCTATTTCTCCAACGGATTAGCGATGAATAAACCATATAAATCTTCTCCAACAAAAAAGACTTGACATCCACAATCTAACGGATGTAATGTTGTTAGAGAACTGTTAGATTGTTAGATAACTGTTAGAAGCAGAAAGAAACCTTGAAATGTCCCCAAAAACTACCACAAAATTTATGTGAAACGACCTGCTCCCACCACAAAAAAGAAAAGTGTAAACTACGAATCGCATAGTTTACACTTTTTTCTATTTCTCCAGCGCCTTTGAAATAGCATCGGCGGATGCAAGCTTGGCTGTATAATCCAAGTGGCTGTAAAAGTTCGCCGTGACGTTATATGTAGAGTGACCAAGCCACTCCTGTATCTCTTTCATAGATACTCCGTTTGCAAGCAGAAGCGAAGCGCAGGAATGGCGCAGATCGTGAAAGCGTATGGGCTTCAGATTGTGCTTTTTGATCATATATGCGAAATGCGATGTAACGTAATTGGGCGTTACAAGCTTTCCGAACGCATCTCTGCAGACATAGTCAGAGTATTTTGTATCATAACCGCTGCGAAGCAGCTTGGCATAATATTCCTGCCGTTCTTTTTCGGCAACAAGCATCTTTTCTATTTGAGGAATAAGCGGCAAGGTGCGTCGGCTGGAATTGTTCTTGAAGATCGGAAGAGCGTCGTGTAGGGAAAGAGTGTAGATCT
>CAMJES010000089.1 GCA_946404705.1 uncultured Ruminococcus sp.
CACCTACCGAAAAACCTGACTGGTTATTCTGAGGCTGTGCAGGCTGCTGATAGCTCTGCTGCGGTGCGAACTGCTGATTGTTGTGGCTATATCCGCCTGTGCTTGCATCCTGTGAAGATTTGGTTTCGCCAAAGGAAATCCTTTCAGCCATAACCTCACAAGTATAATGTTTTACATCCGGATGATTACGGTCATCATAAGAACCTGTTCTGAGGTTTCCCTCAACAAGAACTAAACGTCCTTTAGTAAGATAACGGCTGACAAATTCAGCATTTTTATCCCACGCATTTACAGTAATAAAATCCGTCTGACGTTCATTGGTAGCACTATTCATACCCCTGTCAACAGCAACTGTAAAACGGCAAGTACTGGCACCGCTCGGAGTTTGCCTTAACTCAGGGTTCTGAGTAAGTCTACCCATAAGAATAACTTTATTAATAGCACAAGAATTAAGCATAACAATCAACCTCCACGTCAATTATTACTTTACAGTAACGAGGCAACGCATAACGCCGTCTGTGATCTTGAGTACACGCTCGAATTCTGCGGGGAATTCAGGCTTTGCATTGAATGTGTAAAGAACATAGTAGCCTTCTGCCTGATCATCGATCTCGTAAGCAAGCTTCTTCTTGCCCCACTCGTCAACGCTTTCAAGTGTGCCGTTAGCTTCGATCATACCCTTGAACTTTTCGATAAGAGCCTTTGCAGCGTCCTCACCGTTATTCAAGCTGTAGATTACCATGGCCTCGTAAGATTCGTTTAACTTTGCCATTATAATACACCTCCTCTTGGATTTACCCACACATCAAATTAGTATGAGCAAGGATTACCTAAATATTATATCAGAAATTCGAAGGCTTGTCAAGCTTTTTTCGATATTTTCACAAAAAAACTTCCTGCCTGCGCTCCGATACATCTTATTTTACACTATTTATATATAAATGTCAACTGCTAAACTTATCAAAGAAATTCATTGAATATTGTTAATATATTGTAAATATTTCAAAAAGTATTTGCAAACTTACAATGTTTTTGCTATAATTAATATAGTATATATCTTTACGGAGGAAATAATATGGAAGACAAAATTCTTAACAATGACCTTCCTTGGCTTATATTTTCGCTTTGCGGTTTTACTTATGCTATCAACACGGAATTTGTAACGGGAATTCTCGTTCCGCCCGATAATCTGACCGCAGTTCCAGACGCGCCGGAAGAATACCGCGGAATAGTAAACATCCGCGGAGCTGTTTACCCTGTTATAGATATGCGCCACCTATTCGGTTATCCCTCGCTCGACAAGGAATGTGAGGATTTTACGGCTATGCTCGAACAGCGTGAAAAGGATCACATCAACTGGGCTAACGAGCTGAAGCGCTCGGTCGAAGCAGGAGAAGAATTCAAGCTCACGACCGACCCTCACAAATGCGCGTTCGGTATGTGGTATGATGAATTCAAGAAAAATCCTCACAATGCTGACTATTCTCTGCACAAGATCGAGGCTCCGCACGAAGCTCTGCACAAAACTGCCGAAGATATCGCCGCTGTACGCAGGCTTCCCGATTCTCCCGACAAATCTCGCAAGCTTTCAGAGCTTATGAATATCGTTTTTGACGAATATGTCCCCGAGATCGTTAACATTATGGACGAATCAAAGAACAGATACAAAAGCTTTTTCCGCGAAACAATGGTAACATTCAACTCGGACGGCGGAAATACTGCAATTATTGTGGACAAGGTGCTTGCAGTCGACAAGATAACGCCCGTCAGCGGAAGAACAAATATGGACAGAATATTCTCCTCGCCCTTTTTCACAGGCGTTGCGCGAAACAGCCGTGTTGACGATGACATTCTTATAATTGATGACAGAAAGGTCATTGCAAAATCGACCCACGATATCCCTAACAACGATAATTAATGCGGAATTAATGCATTAATACCAAGAATTTATAAACGCAATTCATAAAATCGGATAAGCTAAAAGCTCTATGCTTTAAAACTTTTAGTCGATGAAATGGATTGCGTTTTTTATATCATAAATCCGAATTTCGCATTTCAAACTCCACTCTCAACACTCCAAACTCCACACTACAAATTACGCATACAAAAAGCGTCGGAAAAACCGACGCTTTTTGTATTTTACTTTTAGCCCATTACTGCGACAACTTCGTGAGTGCCGTCTGCAAATACGGGGAGAACATTTCCTTCGATTGCCTTGCCGTCAACGGTGATAGACTTGATACCCTTTGAAACATGGTAGGGGTTCTGGATCTTAACGTTGTAAACAGCGTTTCTGAATGTTCTTGAAACTTCATAGCCGTCCCAAGCCTTAGGAATGGACGGGTCGATCTTAAGTCCGCTGTAATCGGGGATGATACCGAGGATATACTGCGAAATTGCAACGAAGTTCCATGCAGCTGTACCTGTGAGCCAGCTGTTCTTTGCTTCGCCGAAGCGCTTTGCGTCCTTACCTGCAACCATCTGTGCATATACATACGGTTCGGTTCTGTGGAGCTGCTCGTCCTCCTGATATGCAGGAGCAATTCTTGTATAATAGTCGAACGCTCTGTCACCCATGCCTGCATAAGCAGCAGCGCACATGATCCAAGCGTTGTTATGGCAGAAGATACCTGCGTTTTCCTTATATCCGCCGGGATATGTGGAGATCTCGCCGTATTCAACGATATACTTTGTGAATGCAGGATTATTAAGCACAAGACCATGCTCTGTTGCGAGGAACTTGTCGATGCTGTCCATAGTCTTTTCGGTGAATTCCTTGCCGCCGATATCGGACATTACGCAGAAGCCCTGCGGTTCGATGAAGATCTTGCCCTCTTCGTTCTCGTGTGATCCGACCTTCTTGCCGTAAGCGTCATAAGCTCTGAGGAACCAGTCGCCGTCCCAGCCGAAGTCGATGATAGCCTGCTTCATCTTTTCGATCTCTGCCTTAGCCTTGTCAGCTTCTTCGGTCTGACCCTTAAGGCGGCAGAGCTTTTCATATTCGGGGCCGATATATGTAAACATACCTGCGATCATTACGGATTCAGCGGTCTGCTCGTTAAGCGGCTCGCCTGTTTCGGGGTTAACTTCCTTCGCGATGTTGGAAGCTGTGTTCTGGAAGCTTTCGCCGGGTACTCTTGAGAAGCAGTTGAGGTTCAAGCAGTCGTTCCAGTCAGCACGGCCGATAAGCGGAAGTCCGTGAGGGCCCTTATTGTTTACAACGTGGTAGAATGATCTCTTGAGGTGGTCGAGGAGCGGCTGTGCGAGAGCAGGGTCGTTCTTATAGTCAACCATTTCATCGAGAATTCCGAGGTCGCCTGTTTCCTTGATATAAGCGGCTGTGGAAAGGATCATCCAGAGCGGATCGTCGTTGAAGTTTGTACCTGCAGCGTCGTTGCCCTTCTTTGTGAGCGGCTGATACTGGTGGTAGTTTCCGCCGTCTTCGAGCTGTGTTGCAGCAATGTCGAGGATTCGCTCTCTTGCACGTTCGGGGATCTGGTGAACGAAGCCGAGGATATCCTGATTAGAGTCACGGAAGCCCATGCCTCTGCCGATGCCGCTCTCGAAGTATGAAGCGGAACGCGAGAGGTTGAATGTAACCATACACTGGTACTGGTTCCAGATATTGACCTGTCTGTTGAGCTTTTCATCGGGCGATCTGAGGTTGTACTTAGCAAGAAGATCTTCCCAAGTCTTGGCAAGCTCTGCAAAAGCAGCGTCTACTTTTTCGGTTGTATCGAACTTAGCCATCATTTCATAAGCCTTGGACTTATTCATTGTGCCGTCAGCGTTGAACTTCTGATCGTAAGGGTTCTCAACATAGCCGAGAATGAACACAAGGGTCTTCTCCTCGCCTGCTGCGAGAGTGATCTCCTTATAATGCGAGGCTACGGGCGACCAGCCGTCTGCAACAGAGTTCTTTGGTGCGCCGTCAATAACGGTCTGCGGATTATGGAAATCATTGTATATGCTGCCCATAAATGTTTCACGGTCGGTATCAAAGCCGTCAACGGTATCATTTACAGCATAGAAAGCGAAATGGTTTCTTCTTTCCTTATATTCGGTCTTGTGGTAGATTACAGCACCGTTCTTTTCGAGTTCAACTTCGCCCGTATTGAAGTTACGCTGGAAGTTTGTGCTGTCGTCGTTAGCGTCCCAAAGGCACCATTCAACGAAGGAGAAGAGCTTGAATGTCTTTGCGGAGCCGCTTTCGTTCTTAAGAACTACCTTCTGTACCTCGCCTGTGAAATTCTGGGGAACAAAGAATGTTACCTCGGCGGAAAGACCGTTCTTTTTGCCTGTGATCTTTGTATAGCCCATACCGTGGCGGCACTCGTAGGAGTCAAGCTCTGTCTTTACGGGAGCCCAGCCGGGGTTCCAAACTGTGCCGTTGTCGTTGATGTAGAAATAACGTCCGCCTGCATCTGCAGGAACGTTATTATAGCGGTAACGTGTGATTCTTGCAAGGCGCGCGTCCTTATAGAAGTCATAGCCGCCTGCGGTGTTGGAGATCAGGCCAAAAAAGTCCTGAGTTCCGAGATAGTTTATCCACGGGTACGGGGTTTTGGGGGAATTAATGACATATTCCTTGTTTTTGTCATCATAAAAACCGTATTTCATTCATCTAACCTCACTTAAATATTTTAATTAATATACTGTAAAAAAAGTATATCATTGATACAATTTTAACATATTAAACGTTTAATATCAATAGCATTTTTGATTTTAATGCATAAAAAAATTTTCGATTTTCTTATGCACTTTTAACAAAAGTTTTTTTCAGTAAGTTGGCTTGTATTCTGATCGGCAGACGTATGTACGGTAACCTGTCCCTGAGTAGATCATTCAGAATTACGGTGTAGGGTGCATTCACCCGACGCCGCTTTAAAATTCCAACGGACAAAAGCCCAACTGTTCTCATTTACTTCTAAAGTAACAGCATCCGAACCTGCGCCAAGCTTTATATGCTGACGCATTTTTATTAAAACAGCTTCTGCGCATCCTTCCGACATACTGACATCAAAAGAGAACGAATATACACGATTTTTACGCAGTCTGACCGGATACATGACCCAACCCGTACATGATTTTACCGATGCTCTTTCCTCTGCTTTTCCACAGCGAAACAGAAACATAACAGAACGTATGCATTTTATCATATTCAGTCACTCCTTTTCAAAGGAAAAGCTCCGCAATTGCTTTTGCCCAGTTCAGATAAGACGGCACAATTTCGTCCAAAAGCTGTTTTATCTGTTCCGAATCCCAGTTTTCAAGCGCGCTGAAGAGCGTTCCGACAACAACGGAATCATCATAGAAGCCGAGCGCAATCATCGCCGATGCATTATCTCCGAGTGCAAGATATTTTCCTCTTGTCAAAGCTCCTATGGCAAAATCGCCGCTTGCGATCGCTCCGAGAGAAACAATTCCCGTACACACCGCTCCTGCGGCTAAAATACCTGCCGCGAACGATCCTGCCGCAAGCAATCCGACCGCTATAACTCCCAATGAAAGCAGTCCGACGCTTGCAAGACCTATGCTGAACACGCCGAGCGAGGCAAGACCTATCGAGATAACTCCCCTTGCGGCAAGACCAATCGCGATAACTCCTCTTGCGCTTTTGCCGACTGCGATAAATCCGCGCGCATTCCTGCCGATATGCCAGAGCGGCATACCAAAGACTGTTTTTTCGCTTTTTCTTTCCTTTACCGAAAATCCGCTTATACAATAAGTAACGGCTTTTTCCTCCCCGTCAATCTTAGGCTCTGTATCAACAGAATCTTTAAGCAGATAGTCGGTCGTACAGCCGAATATCTCGCTTAAGCGAATGATCTTTTCCGTTTCGGGATAAGCGCCGCCGCTCTCCCACTTGCTGACGGTCTGACGCGATACACCGAGAATATCCGCAAGCTGTTCCTGTGTGTAATTCTGATCTCTGCGAAGCTTTGAAAGCTTTTCTCCGAACTTCATATCAAAACCTCCGTATAAGTTTATGTCCCAATTATACCAACAAAAGGAGATTTACACAACCAAATTGCGGTTTCTTTATGTAAACTTTGAGTTGCATACGCGTAAATACGGCATTTTTAATACAAAATCCCACTTTCAGCTTTTCACGTTCAACATTGAATCAGCCTCCGCTCCCCACGCTTCAAAAACTACCAAGTCCACTCGGACATAAAGCGAGAGAGCTTTCCCGTGAAATTGTTATCGGCTGATTTCTTCTTCATCTCGTTTAATGCGCCTACTGCGATAAGGATAATACCTGCGGCAAGCAGATATACCCACCACGCAGGACTTCCCCACAGCTTTATGCTCAAAAATATTGCAGATGTAGTAATGACCGCGGCGCCGAGGATAAACCAGCGCTTCATCTTAATGAAGAACGAAAGAACGAGTACCGCAAGCGCACTTATCATCACGATCAGCGCGTTGCCGACCGTGCCGTTCAGAGCGTGGAAGAACAATATCACATATATAATAGTATAAGTAAAGAACGTGATGTGGTCGAGGTACTTTTTATCCCATTTGAGCAGACGGAGTGCCGCAAGATAGAGAAGTACCGGAACGATATTGATCTCGAGCGCATAGCCATCGGGGGCAGCCGCAAACGGTCGGAGCATCCATGCAAAAACGGGTGTTAACAGCGATACTGCGATGATAACTCGATTGGCTGTCGGTTTATGCTCTCTGCGCAAGAGCGAAGCAACAGATGCACCGATAAGCCATATTCCGAGCCACGACTGCATTTCAATATATGAAAAGGCAAAATATGCTGTCAGACCTGCAAGGCGAGATATCGCAAAGCTGTCAAGGCCAAGACCTTCACTCGTCTTTTCGGCAATGCGGTTTCTATGGAGAAGGTAGCTTGCACCGATCGACATTAAGATCATAGCTGCAATGGTGATACCCGTCACAACGGAGCAGTTTTCGACTTCAATAAGATACATATCAAGCTGATTTGCGGCAGCGAAATATACTGCACAAAGCGGTGCAATAAGCCAAGCGGTCTTTTTTAGGATATATCCGCTTGTGAGGGTCATTGCCAAGATGACCGCTGCTCCTGCGGCAATAGCAAGGCTCGTTTTTCCCGTTGAAGCAAGCGAACAAAGCAGAGCAAAAGCCAATGCGTCAAGGCAGTAGAATGTGACCTTTCGGCAGGAAACAACAAGTTCATTCTGCATAACAAAGAGCAGAGCCGCTGACAGCAGAGCCGCAAATCCTCCTGCAAAAACAAATCCTGCGTCCGATTCAAGACCGAAAATGTCGTATGAAGACGCGGAAAAGCTTATACAGCAAAGGATAATTCCTGCGGCAAGCGGTGCTTTTGAGCGGTGCAGGCAGCCCTTTGCGGCGAGTGCGGCGGCAAGGATAAGCCACAAATGCCAAGTCGGGTCGGGTTCCGAGAAAATATGCACACTTGAAACAATAATAAAAATCGAGGTTATCACGAAAAGTCCGGTCAAGGCGCCGTTTTCCGTCAATTTATCCTTTTTAAAGAACATAAGCACAAGCGTTAATACGAGCAGAGCTGCGGAAACTGCGGCATATACGGCAGGTTCTCCAAAAGCGGTTATAAGCTTGTCATCTAAGGAGAACGAAGCCAATGACATTACGGCAGCGAAAGCAAAAACAAACTTTTCCCAGTCCTTTTTCGAGAAAAATGCATGGATAAGCTGTACTGCTGCGGCGCAGATCACAACAACCGCAGGTGCAGTATCGCAGTCGCTAAACTGTGAAATAAGGGTAGCTGCTGTAAAGGTAGAAAATATTACATCAGAGAAAACCGAACGCAGGATAAAAGCTCTTCCCTTTTTGGAAAGCACGGTATCTGCGGCAGCATAAGCTGCGGAAAGGACGAGCAAAGTAACTATTGCAACGTTTCTGAAAGCAAAGTTTGTTTCAAAAATAAGCCTAAACACAGACATAAGCGTTGCAGGAAGCGCAAAGGAGAAAACGGCGAGCATTATCTTTCCGTCACTTTCATTTCTGCGAATAATGCCGAGCGCAAGTATCTCGGCGGAAAGAAGCGCAAAGACGATGACCGAAACGACCGTTATTTCCGAGGAAATCATGGCAATACCGAGCGCACCTGCCGAGATGATAACACAAATAACAGAAAGTATCCTAAACGCATAAAGAAGCTTTTCGGGAATTACTCCGAGCAGCGAGAGAACTGCCAG
>CAMJES010000090.1 GCA_946404705.1 uncultured Ruminococcus sp.
CAAAGGAACACAAAATGTCGCTCGAAGCAGGCGCACGAAAGCTTCGATACAGCTTTTTCGACTCGGTATGCGATGAAAACACTCGCATTGCCGCAGCGCATACGCTTTCCGACAGCGCAGAAACGGTCATCTTTAACCTCTGCCGAGGAACGGGATTAAAAGGACTGTGCGGCATTCCGCCCGTCCGTGATAAAATCATCCGTCCGCTTATATACTGTAAACGTGAGGAAATTTTATCGTTCCTTTCGGAAAAGGAACAGGACTTTGTCACAGACAGCTCCAACCTTTCCGATGATTATTCGCGCAATAAGATACGCCACAACGTTATCCCCGTGCTTGAAGAGCTTAACAGCGGCTTTTTTGAGAGCATAAAAAGGCTCACCGAAAGTCTTTCCGAGGACGAACGTTTTCTTTCCGAAACAGCGGAAGAATTTTCGGACGCCGATCTGCGAAGCACATCCGCTCCGATACGCCGCAGAGTAATAAAAAGCAAGCTTCGCGGTGCAGGGATAGAGCCTTCGGGCGAAAAAATTCTCGCCGCGGAGAAATGTATCCTCAAAGGTAACGGAAAAACGAACCTTTCGGGCGAAGTTTACGCAGTTTCCAAAAACGGCAGGATAAAAATTGAACACATACCCAAAAACCGCACCGTTTTTCCCGAAACCGCCGTAAAAACAGGTGAAAATCCTTTTTTATGTGATAAAACGGTGATAATTAGCTTAAACAACGCAGAAAATAACACAGGTAAGGCATTTGTTAATAATTTATTAACAAAGAATGTGATTGATTGTGATAAAATACAAGGTGAGCTTTATTTGCGCAACCGCCGCGACGGCGACAGCTATGTCCGTTCGGGGCGCGACTTCACAAGCAGCCTTAAAAAGCTTATGAATGAAAGCATACCGCTCGGCGAAAGGGACTTTATCCCGATAATCGCCGATGAAAAAGGGATCGTCTGGGCAGAGCGCTTCGGAATTGCCGACAGAGTAAAGCCCGATACTGATACAAAAAGATATATGATCATAGAGGTAAAGGAAAAATAAAAATGAATGCAGTCGGACTTAAATGTGAAAAGCTCGATAAAATAAAAAGAGTTGTTATCTCCGCGGAGGATATCGCTCGTAAAACGGCTGAAGCAGGCTCGCTTATCAGCCGCGAATACGAGGGAAAGCCGCTTCTGCTCGTCAGCATTTTAAAGGGAGCGTATGTATTCCTTGCCGATCTTTCAAGGCAGATATCAATTCCCTGCGAGATAGGCTTTATGGCGGCGGAAAGCTACGGCGAAGGCACAACGTCTTCGGGCGATGTAAAGATAACGCTTGACTTGAAGCAGGATATCTCGGAATATCATGTTATCATAGTTGAAGATATCGTCGACTCGGGAAGAACTCTTTCCAAAATTGTCGAAATGCTTAAAAAGAGGGAACCTCTTTCGCTCAAAGTCCTTACGCTGCTTGACAAACCCGAACGCAGAGCTGTCAACTTCAAGCCCGATTATACACTTTTTACGATACCCGACTTTTTTGCGGTCGGCTACGGCCTTGACTGCGGCGAATATTACCGCAATCTGCCGTATATCGCAGAATATGATCCAAACTGACTTAACTTATGACATAAGAATTAAGGTAATGAGCGTCACAAGGCTCGGAAAGGAATGAACGACCAATGTCTCCAAAAAAATCCTCAAACAAAGGACTGCTTATCTATGTCGGGGTGCTTCTTGCGGCAATGATACTTATTGTTGCGCTTATGAAGCAGGCGACAAAAACCGTGTCCGAATACAGCTACTCCGATATCATGAGCTATTTCGACAACTATCAGGTAAGCGAGTATAACTTTGACCTCGGCACAGGCGAGCTTAATATGACCGTCACACTCGACGACGGCTCGGAAAAGCTTATAAACTATGTTGTTCCGAACGTATCGGTTTTCCTCAACGAAATACAGATGGGCTCGGAAAACTATCGCAAGGAATACAACGCCCTGCACCCCGACGCTCCGCTGAAAATGGAGTATTACAAAATTCAGGATAATTCGTGGCTTTACAGCGTTATGCCGTCAGTTATCATAATCATCCTGATGGTAGTGCTGTTCGTATTTATGATGCGGCAGGCAGGCGGCGGCGGAAAGATAAACAGCTTCAGCAAGGCCAACGTCAAGACGACCTCCAACACCAAGCACACCTTTAACGATGTTGCGGGCGCAGACGAGGAAAAGGAAGAGCTTGCGGAGATCGTTGACTTCCTTAAAAATCCAAAGAAATACAGCGAAATGGGCGCAAGAATACCCAAGGGCGTACTGCTTATGGGCCCTCCGGGTACAGGTAAAACGCTTCTTGCAAAGGCTGTTGCAGGTGAGGCAGGAGTTCCGTTCTTCTCTATCTCGGGTTCGGATTTCGTTGAGCTTTATGTCGGCGTCGGCGCTTCAAGAGTAAGAGATCTCTTTGAAACAGCTAAGAAAAACGCTCCTGCTATCGTATTCATAGACGAAATTGACGCAGTAGGCCGTCACAGAGGCGCAGGTCTTGGCGGCGGTCACGATGAACGTGAACAGACCCTTAACCAGCTGCTCGTTGAAATGGACGGCTTTGAGGGCAACGAGGGCGTTATCGTTATCGCTGCGACAAACCGCCGCGATATACTCGATCCGGCACTTCTCCGTCCGGGTCGTTTCGACCGTCAGATAACCGTAAGCTACCCCGATATCAAGGGAAGAGAAGAGATACTGAAAGTCCACACCAAGAAGAAGCCGCTCGCTCCCGATGTAAGCCTTTCAACTATCGCAAAATCCACGGCAGGATTTACGGGCGCTGACCTTGAAAACCTTACAAACGAAGCCGCTCTTATCGCAGCGCGCAAGGAAAAGAAAGCTATCACCAAGGCTGATATCGAAGAAGCCGTTATCAAAGTTATCGCAGGCCCCGAAAAGAAGAGCCGCGTTGTTACTCAGGAAGAGCGCCGCACGGTAGCTTACCACGAGGCAGGTCACGCAGTCGTAACATACTATCTCCCCTCGCAGGATAAAGTCCATCAGGTTACTATCATTCCTCACGGCGGCGCAGGCGGTATGACTATCCACCTCCCCTCAAAGGAACCCTCACTTATTGACGTTAACGCAGAGCGCATCGAGGACGAGATCAAGGTATGCATGGGCGGCCGTGTTGCCGAAGAGCTTGTTATCGGAAAAGGCTCGGCAGGCGCAGTAAGCGACCTCCAGCGTTCGACTAAGATCGCAAAGGATATGGTCACAAAGTACGGTCTTTCAAGGCTCGGACTTGTGGTTTATGCCGACCAGAACGATGAACCGTTTGTCGGAATGGGCTACGGACGTTCAAACGGTATCTCCGACCGCGTTCAGGCGCAGATCGACGATGAGATCAACCGTATCGTTACCGAAAACTACAACTCAACCGTTGAAATGCTCAAGGAGCATATCGACCAGCTTCATCTGCTTGCGAAGTACCTTATTGCACATGAAAAGATCGACGGAGCAGACTTTGAAAGGCTTATGACGGGCGAGATAACAGCTGAATCCGTTGAGCAGGATTATGAGGATTATATGAAGTCCGTTATCACTCCCGAGGATAAGGCTGAAGCTTCAACTGAGGTTTCTGAAGCTGCGGAAGAAAAGACCGATTCTGAAGCTTCCTCCGATGCAAAGACTGACGAAGCTGCGGAAGAAATCAAAGAAGAAGCCGCTTCCGAAGAAACTGAAAACGACGAGAAGTCGGAAGAAACAACCGAAAATACAGACGAAAACAAAGACTAAACAATTCAGACCGCACATTGCACTTTAATGTGCGGTTTGTTTTATCATACCAAAAGGGGACAGAAAAATGGAGTTTGTTATAAACGAAGAACGGCTTACAGCCGATGAATACATCGACTTTTTAAAGCATACCGATTTAGGCTCGCAGTATCCGAAGGAAAACTTTGAGGAGCGAATAGCTACACTTGTGAAAAAAGCTTCAATAAGCTTGGTCGCAAGGGATAAAGAGCAGCATATAATCGGCGTTTGTTTCGGGATAACCGACTTTGCGTACTGGCTTTTTATGACCGACCTCGGCGTTGTCCGTGAACACACGGGCAAGGGAATCGGAAAAGCGCTTGTGAAAAAACTTCACGAGCTTGCAGGCGGCGAAGATAATATCATAATGTACACCTGTGCAAATGAGAACGCTATACCTTTCTACGAAAAGATAGGAATGGGAAAAGCCGATGATGTTATGGTGTTGAACAAAATAAACTGGACGTATTTTACGGTAGAATGAAATCGAAAGGGGGGAGCGGAAATGGATAAAAATTCACCGATAGAAGAGCTTCACGGCGTTGGAAAAAAGCGCGCGGAACTGTATGCAAAGCTTGGCATTTTCACGGTCGGCGACCTGATCTGCCATTACCCCCGAAGCTATATTGACTATTCCGCTCCCACGAATATCGCAGACACGGTGCTTTATGAGCATAACGTCATAAAAGCGAGAGTCACAAAGAAAATGCCTGCCGCAAGGATACGAAGCGGTCTGATACTTTACAAGGTCATCGCCACGGACGACAGCGACAACATCACGATCACTTTATACAACAACCGCTTTGCTTACGATGCGCTTGAACTTGAAGAAGAGTACCTCTTTTCGGGCAAGGTCAACGGAAACCTTGTGCGCCGCGAGATGAACACTCCGCTTTTTATCCGCGCCGACAGCCAAAACGTCCTAAAGCCCGTTTACAGACTTACCGAAGGTATCTCCGCAAACATTATCAGCGCAAACATCGCACAGGCGCTCGACAGCATCGGTGACGAGGGCTACACCGACCATATCCCGAATTTTATTCGGCAGAAATATCATCTTGCTTCGCTTGAATATTCGCTGAGGAATATACATTTCCCCTCCGATTCGCACATCGCCGAAACCGCGAAAAAGCGGCTCGCCTTTGATGAAATGCTCAAACTCCAGCTTGGAATGAGTATGATGAGGAGCCGCAGCCGTGAGCTTGCAGGAATTCAGATGAACAAAATCGCCGATTCGCTCGGAGAGTTCAAAAAACGCCTGCCGTTTGAGCTTACGGGCGCGCAGATACGCGCTATAACCGAGATAACCGATGATATGTGCAGAGAATACCCGATGAATCGACTCGTTCAGGGTGATGTCGGCTCGGGCAAGACCGCGGTTGCGGCTGCGGCTGCGCTGTTCTGCTTCAAAAACGGCTGTCAGACTGCGCTTATGGCGCCGACAGAAATACTTGCCAAACAGCATTTCAAGACGCTCTCGGAGCTGCTTACCCCCTTTGGTGTAAAGGTTTGCTGCCTTACGGGTTCTATCCCGAAAAAAGAGCGCATAGTTATTGACGAAAAGATCAGAAACGGCGAATTCCACGTTGTAACGGGAACTCACGCGCTTATCTCCGACACGACAGAGTTCAGGCGGCTCGGACTTGTCATTATGGACGAACAGCACCGCTTCGGCGTTAATCAGCGCGCAAAGCTTGCAGGAAAAGGGGATAATCCGCACCGCCTTGTAATGTCCGCAACGCCGATACCGAGAACGCTCGCGATGATAATTTACGGCGACCTTGATATTTCGGTGCTTGACGAACTGCCGAAAGGACGTCAGAAGATCGAAACCTTTGCCGTTACCGACAAGCTTCGTGAACGCGCCTGCGGATTTGTGCGCAAGCAGCTTGACGAGGGTCGGCAGGCTTATATTGTCTGCCCGATGATAGAGGAGGATGAAAACGGTCTGGCTTCGGCGAAAAGCTATGCCGAAAATGCCGCCGAAAAGGAGTTCAAGGGCTATACAATAGGTATTCTTCACGGAAAAATGTCCCCTCAGGAAAAGAGCGAGGCGATGGAACGCTTCAAAAGCGGCGAAACTCAGCTGCTTGTTGCGACAACGGTTGTCGAAGTCGGAGTAGATGTGCCGAATGCGACCATAATAATGATAGAAAACGCCGAGCGTTTCGGACTTTCTCAGCTTCACCAGCTGCGAGGTCGTGTGGGCAGAGGTTCGTACCAAAGCTATTGTATCCTTATCGCAGGAAACGTTTCGCCCGAAACGAGGGAGCGCTTAAAGATCATGACCGAAACCTCGGACGGATTTAAAATATCAGAATACGACCTTAAAATGCGCGGCGCAGGCGACTTCTTCGGCGAACGTCAGCACGGTCTGCCCGAGATGCGGCTTGCCGACCCGTCTATGGATAGGCAGCTTATCGGCACAGCGCAGAACGCCGCAAAGGATATCCTTGAACAAAGTCCCGATCTGAGCTCATTTTCCGACCTTAAAGCGGATATCGACAAGATGTTTTCATCGGGCGCAGCGAGCGCACTATGATTTAATTCGGAATTAGGAATTCGGAATGCGGAATTTTCTTAATTTACGATTAAATCGTTGATACAAAGGAAACGCTGATTAAATCGTTTCTGCCGTTTTTCAAAATGTCCTCAAAGGCATAAACTCGAACATTTTTCAAAACGGCGAAACGATTGCTCTGCATTAATCAGCGTATCCCGAAAATATTGTAGGGGACGGGTCGCCCGTCATCTGCATTTAATACTAATTCCGAATTCCGCATTCCTAATTCCGAATTTATAAGTGGGGTTTTTTATGTTAAATTTACTGTTTCTTGGTGATGTTGTCGGTGAAAGGGGCTGCGAGTTTGTGCGCAGCAAGATCGGCGGCATAAAAAAAGAATACAACATCGACATTGTTGTTATAAACGGCGAGAACAGCGCAACGGGAAACGGCATCACGCCCTATTCCGCAAAGCAGCTTTTTTCCCTCGGCGCAGACGTTATCACAACGGGAAACCATTGCTTTCGCCGAAAGGAGATAATGTCCTTGTACGATGAGAAGGACTGCCTGCTGCGGCCTGCAAACTTTCCCGAAGGAAATGTCGGCAAGGGCGTATGCATACTCGACCTCGGCAGAACGGAGATAGCCGTCATAAACCTTATGGGAACGCTCTATCTTGAAGCGCTTGACAATCCGTTCACAGTCGTTGATAAACTGCTTGAAGAAATAAAAACACCGAACATCTTCATCGACTTTCACGCAGAAGCAACTGCGGAGAAAAAGGCCCTCGGTCAGTACCTTGACGGTAGAGTGACCGCCGTTTTCGGTACGCATACCCATGTCCAAACCGCCGATGAGATAATTCTCCCGAACAAGACCGCCTATATAACCGACGCAGGAATGTGCGGCGCAGAGCTTTCGGTTCTCGGCGTAAAGAGCGAGCTTGCGATAAAAAAACAGCGTTTCCATGCCCCCGTAAAATTTGAAGAATCGGATGAAAAACAGTTTCTGAACGGCGTTGTGGTGTCATTTGATGAAAAATTCGGCAAAGCTGACAGCATAAAACGTTTAATAATTAGATAATGTTCCAAATATCAGTCATAAGTATTGAAAGTGTTCCTTAAATAGTGTATAATGTTAACAAGTTAAAGTGGCAAGCCACTGAAATGACCCGGCAATTGAATTCATGGCGAAATTTTTATTCTGGGGGACATCATAATGGAAATATTAAAGGTATCATCAAGATCTGCTCCGAATTCCGTAGCAGGCGCAATTGCAAGTGTAATCCGTGATGCAGGCGAAGTTGAAGTTCAGGCTGTCGGAGCAGGCGCAGCAAATCAGGCGATAAAATCCATCGCAGTTGCAAGAGGATATCTTGCACCGATAGGGATCGACCTTGTTTGTATTCCTGCATTTGCAAGCGTTGAGATCGAAGGCGAGGAACGCACCGCAATAAAGCTTATCTGTGAAAAGAGATAAAGCAAAATCATATCAAACTCCGCAGTCGGAAAACTGCGGAGTTTTTTATGCAAAGTTCAGGATGCGGAATTGCTGTTAAAACCGCGAAGCGGACGAAAGTTTACGTCCACGCTTTTCAAAGGGTGGCGAGGGGTCAAGGGGGCGAGCAGCCCCTTGTCGCTTCCGCAGAAGCGAAACTCCCTAAACCATAGCTAAATGCTTGCAGAAACAGCTCAAAAAAGAAAAGCTTAAAAAAGCGCAATTCAATCAAAAAGCTAAAACGGGAAATGAATATCAAAACTCGTTGAACCACAAAATTGAATTGCGCTTATTCTATTTTCCTAAAATAAACTCTCCTCTAAAGGTAAAATACGCGAACGAAGTGAGTATATTTTACCTTTAGACGCATTTTGAACAGCTATGCACGG
>CAMJES010000091.1 GCA_946404705.1 uncultured Ruminococcus sp.
ACGTGCAAAACGCGCGATGCCGAAGTCCATGACCCTGATAGTTCCGTCGGGGAAAAGCATGATATTCTGCGGCTTGATGTCACGGTGTACGATCCCTCTGTCGTGAGCATGCTGCAGAGCCTTGAGTATCTGCACAATGAAGTGAACGGTGTCCTTCCATTTAAGTACACCCTGCTGCTCCATAAATTCTTTCAGCGTTATGCCGTCTATATACTCCATAACGATAAACTGAAGCTTATCGGAGAAGCCGACATCGAACACCTTTACGATATTAGGGTGCGACAAAACAGCAATTGCCTTGGATTCGTTGCGAAAACGCCTTACGAAATCCTCATTGTCCGCGAACTCGTTTTTGAGGATCTTGACCGCAACAACTCTGTTTTCGAGAAGATCGTTGGCCTTGTAAACATCAGCCATGCCGCCCACGCCGATAAGCTCGGTAATTTCGTAGCGGCCGTCAATCTTCTTGCCTATGTTTTTATCCATTAACTTCACTCCTGTTAAAATTTCTGCAGAAAATCGGTTTTTGAAAAATCTTCACCGAAATCATTATTTATTTTATGACGGCAACCGAAATATTATCATTGCCGCCGTTTTCAAGCGCAATATTTATCAAACTTGACGGAATATCCTCGGGACTTGCAGAGGAAACTACCCTGAAAATATCTTCCTCGCTGCAATTGTTTGTAAGCCCGTCCGAACAAAGCAGAACAGCCGTATCCTCATCCGCGTCAAAAACGAAGTAATCCGGAGAGATCATATCCTTTACTCCGACAGCCTTGGTTATGTAGTTTTTCTGCGGATGATTTTTCATATCCTCATAAGATATCTCGCCTTTTTCATACATACGCATAACGACCGTGTGATCCTTTGTGATAAGGTCTATCTTATCGCTTATGCGGTAAGCACGGGAGTCGCCGACATTGACAACGTGAACCTTGCCGCCGACCTTCAACGCTATAACGCAGGTCGTACCCATTCCGGACATATTCTCATCCGACCATGCAACGTCATAAACAACGGCGTTCGCAGTCGTGACCGCCGAAATAAGCAGATTTCTGACCGAATTATCGTCATAATCACGGCGGAAAACCTTTGTGATACGATCATAGACCACCTGTATCGCACGTTCGCTTGCCTCGCTTCCGGCATTTTCTCCGCCCATACCGTCGCAGATAACGGCAAACACCGCATCATCTGCAAGGACTCCTGTTCGGACTCTGTCCTGATTTTCTTTTCGGGTAAGACCTATATTGGTATCGGAAAAAACATACATCGCAGCATTCACCATCCTTTCACGGTATTTCAGATCTCGTATTCACGCCTGAGCTGTCCGCAGGCGGCATTTATATCAGCGCCGAGAGTACGCCTTGTTGTTGCGTTAAGACCGCCCTTTATGAGCATCTCTTCAAATTTTTCAAGCGACTTTCTGTCCGCCTTATAATCACGCTCCTTGATCTCGTTTACGGGAATAAGATTAACGTGACAGTTCATATTTTTAAGCAGCTTTATAAGTCCTGCCGCATCCTCGGGCGAATCATTGACGCCGTGGATAACAGAGTATTCAAAGCTTATTCGTCTGCCAGTTTTATCAATATAATCGCGGCAAGCCTGCATAAGCTCGGCTATGCAGAATTTATTGTTGACCGGCATAATCTCGCTGCGCTTTTTGTCTGTAACGGCATGGAGCGATATCGACAGCGTAAGTCCGAATTTATGCTCGGCAAGGTCGTATATCCTGTTAACAAGACCGCAGGTCGAAAGCGAAACGTGCCGCAGGCTCATATTTTTACCGGTTTCAAAGGACAAGAGCTGCAGGAATTTGACAACATTATCATAATTGTCGAGCGGTTCGCCTATGCCCATAAGAACAAGGCTGTCAACGTGTTTTCCGCTTTCCTTTTCCGCCGTATATATCTGAATCAGCATTTCCGAAGGCAGCAGGTTTCGTTTAAAGCCTGCGATAGTTGAAGCACAAAAGCGGCAGCCCATTTTGCAGCCTACCTGAGTTGAGATACAAAGGCTGTTTCCGTGCTTATACTCCATCATTACGCATTCGACATGATTGCCGTCCGAAAGCTCATATAAATATTTTACCGTATTATCTATATGAGATTCAAGCTTTTTTACTATATTTATACTGTTTATACAAAATTCTTCATCAAGTTTTGTGCGCAATGACAATGAAATATTACTCATTTTGTCAAAACTTGGCACTCTTTGTACATGAAGCCACTCATAGATCTGTTTTGCGCGGAATTTTTTCTCTCCAAGACCGTCAAGCGCAGCTTCAAGTTCTCCGAGCGAATAAGAAAGTATATCCTTTTTCAAAATGTCACCTCATATTTTATATCAGCGAATCCTGCGTATTTTACTGATAAAAAAGCCTTCACAGTCAAAGCTTTCGGCAATTATAGGCACTTTATAACCGCCGAACGGAGCGCCAATTTCGGTAAGAAACGGAACACCCTCGAAAGCATCTCCATTTTCCTCTAAAAATCTGTCAATCACAAGCTCGTTTTCCTCTTTCAGCACCGTGCAGGTGGAATAAACAAGCTCTCCGCCGACTTTAAGATATTTTGCAGCTGTTTTCAGAATATCATACTGGATATTCGGCAAATTTTCTGCGTTTTTCAGATCTGTGTACTTAATTTCTGGCTTTGAGCGGATAACGCCCGTTCCAGAACAAGGAACATCACAAAGTATCTTGTCGAATTCCGGAAAATTTTCGTTGAATATTTTCGCATCATTTTGTAAAGCTTTTATGTTTGACAGCCCTAAACGTTCCGCACCATTGCGGATAAGCTTGACACGTTTTTCATGCAGTTCGCAGGCGTAAAGCTCGCAGTCATCGTCAGTTATCTCTGTAATGGTAAACGCCTTTCCACCCGGAGCGGAGCAGATATCGAGTATCTTCTCCCCTTTTTTCGGTTCAAGTGCTGCACAACAAAGCTGCGATGACAGATCCTGCACATGATAAAATCCTTTGCGGAATAGTTCGTTGTTTTCCACCGAGCCGAACGGTTCAGCTTCAAGGCAATTATCAAGTATCGGGCATTTTCTGACGGTTATACCATCCTTTGCAAAGCTTTCGATAAGAGAATCGCAGTCGGTTTTTGTATTATTCACACGAAGATACAGTTTATGCGGTTCAAGCGACCTTTTAAGAAACGCAGCGGCTTTATCCTCGCCATACTGCACGATAAGCCGTTTTGCAAGCTCTTTCGAGCAGGAATATTCAACGCAGAACCTTTGAAGGCTGTCGGACGGCAGAGCGAATTTCTTATCGTCACGGATAAAACTCCTCAAAACAGCGTTGACAAACGGCGCTGCGCTTTTTTTCCCAAGCTTTTTTATAAGCTCGGCCGATTCGTTAACTGCCGCATTATCGGGAACAGAATCCATATATAAAAGCTGATATACTCCCATACGAAGCGTGTTGAGAGTTTGAATATCGAGTTTCTGTAAAGGTTTTGAACTATACAGAGAAATAATATAGTCAAGAGTTGCTTTACGCTCGATCACTCCGTAAAAAAGTCGTGAGATAAACGCTTTATCCCTTGAAGAAACATCGGAACTCTGCAAAACTCCGTCAAGCGCAAGATTTGAATATGCACTTTTTTCAAGCTTCTCAAGAAGTCCGGAAACGATATATCTTGCAGAACTCATATTCTATCATTCTCCTAAAGGAAAATGCGCTCCTTTCATTTTTTTATACATATTTATCTGCGTCTGCTGTTTGAAAGCAGGATAAGCCTCAGCAGCGTTGTAAGTGCCGAGAACATTGCAGCAACATAGGTCATTGCAGCGGCGGTGAGAACCTTCTTTGCCATTTTGTTCTCGTCATTTTCAAGGATATAGCTGCCTTCAAGTATGCGCAATGCTCTTCCGCTTGCATTGAATTCAACCGGAAGAGTAACAAGCTGGAACAAAACAACTGCGACATAAACAATAATACCGATATCAATAAGGAAACCTAACGAACGGCTGAAAAGAAGTCCGATTAGGACAAGCGGCATTGCTGCCTGCGAGCCGATCTGTGCAACAGGTAAAATAGCGTTTCGAATTTTTATCGGAGCATATCCGACAGCGTGTTGGATGGCGTGGCCCGTTTCGTGCGCAGCAACTCCGACAGCTGCAACAGAGGTGCTGTTATAAACAGAATCGGAAAGGCGGACAACGTTTGCTCTCGGATCAAAATGGTCGGTAAGCTCGCCGCTTATGCGTTCGATCTGAACGTCATAAAGTCCGTTTTCGTCAAGAATTTTTCGGGCAGCCTCGGCAGCGGTAACACCTCGTCTGTTATGCATCTGACTGTATTTGTTAAATGTCGATTTAACCATGCATTGTGCGATAAGCGCAAAGATAAGTGCAGGAATGACAAGAATATAAGTCGGATCGTAAAACATAAAAACTCCTTTCGGTCAAACAGTAAATCTACTTTTTAAGAAAGAGCTTCTCCCTTTGCAACGGGGTTTCCGCGAAGATAATCGGCTGTTTTCATGCGTTTTCCGCCCTCAGCCTGAACTTCGAGGAAAGTAACGGTATTTCCGTCACCGCAGGCAACTGTAAAGTTCTTTTCATTTACAACAGTTCCGGGAGCAGCATTAGAGGTTTCACCCGTCATCTCGGACTTGTAAATTTTAAGACGTTTGCCGTTATAAACAGCATTTGCGCAAGGCGAAGCGGAAAGTCCGCATATCTGCTTGTGAATTTCGTAAGCGGAACGCGTGAAATCTATGGGACAAAGCTCCTTTGTTATCATTGCCGCATAATTTGAAAGCGAATCGTCCTGAGGGATAGGTGTAATGTTATTCTGCTTTACAGCTTCAATTGTATCAAGTAGAAGCTTTGCACCCATTTCGGAAAGTCTGTCGTGCAGTTCGGACGCAGTTTCGTTTGCACCTATTTCCGTTTTTGCGGAAAGGAGCATATCTCCCGTATCAAGTCCCTCCGCCATAAGCATTGTTGTAACGCCGGTTTCCTTTTCGCCGTCAAGGACAACACGCTGTATAGGCGCAGCGCCGCGGTATCTCGGAAGGAGCGAAGCGTGGACATTCACGCAGAAGTGCTTCGGCAGGTCGAGTATCTCTTTCGGAAGGATTTTGCCGTAAGCGACGACAACTATCATATCGGGAGCAATATCCTTCAGGATTTTAATCGACTGCTCTGCATCCTCGCCTTTTTTTAGGCTCGTTGGCTGATATACAGGTATACCATACTGTAAAGCAGTTTCCTTTACAGGTGGTGGAAGCAGCTTCATTCCTCTGCCCTTCGGCTTATCCGGCTGTGTAAAAACTGCCGAAACGGTTTCGCCGCTTTCAACAAGCGCTTTTAGGCAGGGAACGGCGAAATCAGGGGTTCCCATAAAAACAATATTCATTAAACATTCCCCTTTCGGAAAATTATGCGTCCTCGAGATCCTTAGGGTCAACGAATTCATCTACAATTTCAATGAAAAGGTGTCCGTCAAGGTGATCAAGCTCGTGGCAGACTGCTCTTGCGAAGAACTCTGTTGCCTTAATTTCGATTGGCTTTCCTGTACGGTCTTGTGCCTTTACAGTAACATTCATCGGGCGGACAACATATCCCCATTCATCGGGACAGGAAAGACAGCCTTCTATTCCCCTCTGCTTGCCCGATTTCTTGACGATCTCGGGGTTGACAAGCTCAACAAGACCGTCACCGACATCAATAACGACTGCTCTGCGGAGAATTCCTACCTGCGGAGCAGCAAGACCTACGCCCTTTGCCTTATACATAGTTTCTGCCATATCATCGAGTAAAATTCCGAGTTTTTCGTCAAATTTTTCGACCGGTTTACATTTTTTGTGAAGAACCTCTTCCGATTTTTTTACAATGTTTCTAAGTGCCATAAAATCTCTCCTTATATGCTGATATCACCGTTTATATCAATATATGCTCTGACGTTTGCGAATTCACGAAGCTTCGCGCAGCTTTTATATACATCGCCGATAAAGCTTCGAAAAGCCGAGCTGTTTTTGCATTTTATAATAATTCTGTATCTGTATCTGCCGTTGAGTTTTTCGTATGTACAGCGTGACGGTTCAAGAACGACCAGCGGCATATTGATCTTTTCCTTGTCGATCTTTTCTTTTATAAGCCGCATAAAGCACAACGACGCAGTCTGCGCACAGCTGTCTATCTCGGACGAAAGCTCGATAAGGCAGGTATCACAGAACGGCGGATAGATAAGCGCCTTGCGCATTTCAATCTCTTGGCGGTAGAATTCCTCATAATCCTGCTTTGCTGCAAGATTTATTACATAATGATTAGGAACAAACGTCTGTATATAGGCTCTACCCTGCTTTTCGCCGCGTCCGCAGCGCCCTACGGCCTGCGTAAGCAGAGAAAACGTGCGCTCATAGCTTCGAAAATCGCCCGAAAAGAGAGCTTTATCTATCGAAACCACGCCGACAAGTGTCACATTCGGAAAATCAAGTCCCTTTGCAATCATCTGAGTGCCGAGCATTATATCATACTCGCCGTTTTCAAACGCTTTGAACTTTTTTTCATAGGCAGTCCGTGAATAGGTCGTGTCGGCGTCCATACGGAGAAGCCTTGCCTTCGGAAAAAGCTTTGCAACCTCGTCCTCGACCTTCTGCGTACCGAAACCCGTCTGCTTGATATGGTTTTTTCCGCAGTTCGGGCAGACCGTTATCATGTTCTCGATATGTCCGCAGTAATGACAGACGAGCATATTGTTGACCTTATGATAAGTAAGCGGAACGCTGCAGTTCGGGCAGGTCACAGTCTGCTTGCAGTCGCAGCAGCTTATGAATGTATGATAACCTCTTCTGTTCAAAAGAAGTATGCTCTGCTCTCCCCGTTCGAGGTTTATCGAAAGCTCATCGACAAGCCGTTCGGAAAGAATTGCCGAGCTGTCATAGAACCCCTCTGTTGCAAGGTCAATTATCTCAACATCGGGAAGTCGATTCTGCGAATAGCGCTGCTTCATTGTGAAAAACTTATACCGTCCTGTCTGTGCAAAATAAAAGCTTTCGACAGACGGAGTAGCCGATGCCATCAGCAGCAGAGCGTTATGCGTTACGCAGCGTTTTTTGGCGATATCCCTTGCATTATATCGGGGCGACGACTCAGATTTATAGGTCTGTTCTCCCTCCTCGTCCATAATGATAAGCCCGATATTGTCAAGGTGAGCAAAAATTGCGCTTCGCGTTCCGACAACGATTCGAGCCTTGCCCGATTTCACACGCTTGAACTCGTCAAGCCTCTGGGTAAGCGAAAGGTTGCTGTGCATAACAGAAACCTTGTTCCCGAAAAGTCCCTGAAACTTCCGCACGACCTGAGGTGTGAGCGATATTTCGGGGATAAGCATTATAACATTTCGTCCTTTATCAAGGACATACTGGATAAGCTTTATAAAAACCGAGGTCTTTCCGCTGCCGGTTACTCCGTAGAGAAGCGCCGCCTGCGGTTTTCCCTCGTCTATAAGAGCAGAAATGCCATCAAACGCTTTCTGCTGTTCATCGGAAAGGGTTATGTCGCTGACTTTTTCGGTTATATCGACAACAGGGTCGCTGATATACTCGTTTTCAAATGCTTCAACAATGTGATTTTTCTTCAGCGTTGAAATTACGCTCGCCGAAACGCCGCAGATATAAGATATTTCCTTGACGGAAGCCGCGCCGCAGCCCTCTAAAAGCTCAACGACAGCTTTTCCCTTTTCGGAAACGTTAAACGCGCTGCTTTCGGCAAGATACTCCTCGGAAAGTCGGAGCATTTTTATTGTATCGTCCTTTTTACGGCGTTTTACATCATCATTTTCAACGAGAAAGCCCTTTTCCACCAGTTCGGAAATATCTGCACCCTTGGCGTTTTCAAGAGTTGAAACATCCTCGCAGAAGCGTTTCCACACAGCCTTTGCGCTGTCCGAAAGGACGCTTTCCGCCGGAAGTTCCCCTCCTGCGGTGATATATCTTTCGGTGTAATCAACGTTAAGTCCGATAGGGATAAGCGCGCGAAAAGCCTCAAAGTATGTGCAGAGCGTTGTTTCGCGCAGCCACAGCATAAGTTCGAGCATTTCCTTTCCGAGCGGCGGTTCTTTATCAACGACCGAAGATCGGAAGAGCGTCGTGTAGGGAAAGAGTGTAGATCTCGGTGGTC
>CAMJES010000092.1 GCA_946404705.1 uncultured Ruminococcus sp.
GGTGACTGGAGTTCAGACGTGTGCTCTTCCGATCTGCAATTTCTGCGGAAAATCGGAAAATCAAGTCCGTAATTTGTTTACCGCAGGAAATTGCAATATTTGCGATGACTGTGTAGTTTATTGCTATGAGATGCTTGTAGGCAATGACCTTATCTCTCCTAATCAGCGTTCTTCGAGAAATGCTGAAAGCAAAAAATCAAGCGGCGCTGTAAAGCTTATGAAACCTGCAGAGATCAAAAAGGTTCTCGATGAATATGTTATCGGACAGGACGCTGCAAAAACAGCTCTTTCTGTTGCTGTTTATAATCACTATAAGCGTATCAACAGCTTAAATGCCGAAGATAACGATGTTGAACTGCAGAAGAGCAACCTGATTCTTCTCGGGCCAACAGGCGTAGGCAAAACATATATCGCTCAGACGCTTGCAAAGATAATCAATGTACCTTTTGCAATCGCCGATGCAACAACGCTCACAGAAGCAGGATATGTCGGCGATGACGTTGAAAATGTGCTTGTACGTCTTTTGCAGGCTGCTGATTTTGACGTTGAAGCCGCACAAAAGGGTATCATTTACATTGACGAAATTGATAAGATCTCCCGTAAGTCGGAGAATACCTCAATTACCCGTGATGTAAGCGGCGAGGGCGTTCAGCAGGCTCTCTTAAAGATCATTGAAGGAACGGTTTCAAACGTTCCTCCGCAGGGCGGCAGAAAGCACCCCAATCAGGAATGTATCCAGATCGATACAAAGAATATCCTGTTTATCTGCGGAGGTGCTTTTGACGGCCTTGACAAGATCATTCAGAGAAGAACGGAATCATCTTCGCTTGGCTTCGGCGCTGAGATAAAATCCAAGACCGAAAAGCAGAAAGGTATCTATAAGGATGTTGTTTCTCAAGATTTGGTCAAGTATGGAATTGTTCCCGAGCTTGTCGGACGTTTGCCAATAATAACCGTTCTTGACGAGCTTGATGAAGACGCGCTTGTGCGTATCCTTAAGGAACCGAAAAACGCACTGATCAAGCAGTATAAAAAGCTGTTCGAGATGGATAATATTGATCTTGAAATTGAAGAAGACGCTCTCAAGGCTATTGCCCAGAAAGCAATTGAAAAGGACACCGGCGCCCGCGGACTTCGCTCAATTATCGAGAAAATACTTATTCCGGTTATGTTTGAAGCTCCTTCGGACAGCGATATCACCGGAATTACGATCACAAAGCAATGCGTTGAAAACGATGAAAAACCTACCGTTATCAGGAAAAAATCAGCTGCTAAAAAATAACTGATTTTGTGATTATTTTTCAAAAAAGCCTTTAAAATGCAGAAAATTTGCGTTTTTTAGGCTTTTTTCGTTATTTTTCAGCTGTTTTTATACTAAAATACAGAAAATCTGCATATTTTCACTCAAAAAGTCTATAAAATGATAAGAAATATATAAAAATTATGACTTGCAAAAAAATTGATTTTCATATATAATATATAGGTATTACCGAATGTCTGCAATAACCTGCAAAAGCAAGTTATCATTCTGAATATATCTGCTTCCGTCGGGGCAGGAATTATTGTATCACTATTTATGTCGGCGGAGAAACGAGGTTAAAAATGGGAACAAAAGCAGAAACAGTTCTTATGCCAATGCTTGCAGTCAGGGGATTGGTTATTTTTCCGAATACGGTTGTGCATTTCGATGTTTCAAGAGAACGCTCGGAACTTGCGCTTAAAGCTGCAATGAGCGGTAACAAGCTTATTTTTCTCGATGCTCAGATTGATAATTCTGTTGAAGATCCGGGCAAGGATGATTTATATAAAATAGGTACGGTTGCAGAAATTCGCCAGATTTTGAAAACTCCCGATAAGATCACACGAGTTCTTGTTGAGGGAAAATACCGTGCAAAGCTTATGAAGCTCGATCAGAATGAGCCTTATCTTACTGCGGTAATAAAAAAGATACCGAATTTTATTGAATGTCAGAATGAAGATGTTGAGATAGACGCTGTTATGCGTGCAACTAAGTCGGCGTTTGAACATTACAGCCGCCTTGTGCCTAAAATGCCCAAGGAGCTTATCGGTGCGATAATGAACGAGAATGACCCGGCAAAGTTCTTTGATGTTATAGTCAGCAATGTTCCGCTGCCTGTCGAAGATAAGCAGGACTTGCTCGAGGAAGATTATCTTGTTTCAAAGCTTGGAATGCTGCTGGCAATGATCTCCCGTGAAGTGGAGGTTCTTGACATTGAATACAGCATTCAGAACAAGGTTAGAGAACAGATCGACGACGGTCAGCGTGAATACTATCTCCGCGAACAGATGAGGGCAATCTCATCTCAGCTCGGTGAAGATGATTCATACGATGAGCTTGATGAATACGAGCAGAAGATAAAGGAGCTTCATCTTGCCGAAGAGAGCGAGGAAAAGCTTCTGCGTGAGGTTACACGTTTGTCAAAGATGTCGCCGTCTTCGCAGGATTATGCCGTTCTGAGAAACTATCTCGATACGGTGCTTGAACTGCCTTGGAACAATTATTCCGAAGAAACTCTTGATGTTAATGCTGCACAGAAGCAGCTTGACGACGACCACTACGGCTTAAAAAAGGTCAAGGAGAGAATTCTTGAAAATATTGCCGTTCGTGTGCTTAAGCCCGATATAAAGGGACAGATAATCTGTCTTGTCGGCCCTCCGGGTGTTGGTAAAACATCTATCGGAAAGTCTATCGCCAAGGCTCTCGGCAGGGAATATGTCCGTGTTTCGCTCGGCGGAATAAAGGATGAGTCCGATATCCGCGGTCACAGAAAGACCTATGTCGGAGCAATGCCGGGCAGAATTATAACTGCGCTTAAACAGGCAGGAACTGCTAATCCGCTGATTTTACTTGATGAAATTGATAAAATGTCGAATGATATGCGCGGAGATCCGTCTTCGGCAATGCTCGAAGTTCTTGACAGCGAGCAGAACAATGCTTTCCGTGACCATTATATTGAGGTTCCGTTCGACCTGAGCAAGGTGCTTTTTGTTACAACGGCTAATACGACCTCGACAATTGACGCACCGCTGCTTGACAGAATGGAAGTTATTGAGCTTACAAGCTATACAAGAGAAGAAAAATTCCACATTGCTAAGGATTATCTTATCCCGAAGCAGCTCAAAGCACACGGACTTAAAACCTCGATGCTTAAGATAGCTGACGGAACGATATATGCGCTTATTGACAATTATTCACGCGAAGCAGGCGTTAGAAAGCTTGAACGGCTTATTGCGTCACTTTGCAGAAAGGCTGCAAAGGAAATCGTTTCGGGTGAGGCAAACAAGGTCAGCGTAACATCGAGAAATATTGAGAAGTATCTCGGTGTACGCAAGTATCTTGACGATGATCTTGCCAAAAAGGACGAAGTCGGCGTTGTAAACGGTCTTGCTTGGACTTCGGTCGGCGGTGTTATCATGCCGCTGGAGGCTATCGTTCTGAACGGAAAGGGAAATGTTGAAGTGACCGGTTCGCTCGGCGATGTTATGAAGGAAAGCTCAAAGATCGCTGTGAGCTATGTTCGTTCCGTTGCCGATAAATACGGAATTTCTCCCGATTTTTACAAGGAAAAGGATATACATATCCATGCGCCTGAGGGGGCAACTCCAAAGGACGGTCCGTCCGCAGGCGTTACAATGACAACTGCGCTCGTTTCCGCTCTTTCGGGTATCCCTGTACGCCACGATGTAGCTATGACGGGCGAGATAACGCTCCACGGAAAGGTTCTTCCGATAGGCGGACTTCGTGAAAAAACGATGGCTGCATATAAGGCAGGAATGAAAGACGTTATTATTCCTGCCGCAAACAAGTCTGACCTTGAAGAGGTTGATGATGTTGTTAAGGAAGGCTTGAATTTTATTTTTGCCGAAAAGCTTACAGACGTTCTTGACAATGCGCTTGCAAAGAAGCCTGCGACTGTTAAAAAGAAAAAAGAGATAAAAAATACTGCCGAGCTGCGTTCATAACGTAGTTTGGGGAGAATGTTTATTCGGGGAGGAAGAGTTAATATGAACTTTAACAAAGCGGAGTTTTACGCTTCATACGGCGAGTATAAACAGCTTCCGCCTGCGGAAAAAACAGAATTTGCTTTTGCAGGACGTTCCAATGTCGGAAAATCATCGCTGATAAACAAAATATTTAATCGAAAGTCGCTTGCGAGAGTATCTTCTGTTCCGGGAAAAACCGCAACAGTGAACTTCTACAAAATAGACGACTGTTATCTTGTCGACCTGCCCGGATACGGATATGCGAAAATAGCTAAAAGCGATAAGCTTCGTTGGTCGGAGCTTATCGAAGGGTATCTTATGTCGGGGCGTGATATTGCGCTTATCTTTCAGCTTATAGATATGCGTCATCCGCCCTCGGCAGACGATCTGCACATGATAAATTTTATGATAGATAATGAACTTCCGTTTGTTATCATTTTGACAAAGGCGGACAAGCTTTCCAAAAACGAGCGCGCCGCACGAATGGAGGGGTTCAGACAGGAAATTGAATATTTCGATGATATGACCGTAATTGAATTTTCCGCTGTAACAGGCGAGGGAGCAGATAAAATCAGGGAAATAATAGAGGAAGTTTCTGCAGGATAATGCAGACTTAAGAAAGGATCATGGATTATGTTTGTATCGGAAAATTTAACTGTTAACGAAAAAGGTCACCTTGCTGTAAGCGGCGTGGATACTGTGGATCTTGCAAAGGAATACGGAACTCCGCTTTATGTTATGGACGAGGCTGTTATCCGCAGCGCTTGCTCACGTTTCAAGAAGTCGATGGACGAATTCTACGGCGGAGCAGGACTTGTTTGCTATGCGAGCAAGGCTTTCTCCTGCAAAGAGATGTACAGAATTGTCAATTCCGAGGGCATTGGCATTGATGTCGTTTCGGGCGGTGAGCTTTACACCGCTGCAAGTGTTGATTTCCCTATGGAAAAAGTTTGCTTCCACGGCAACAATAAAACTGATGAAGAGCTTGAGCTTGCTGTTGAAAAAAAGGTCGGCAGAATTATTGTTGATAATGTTTACGAGCTTGACAAGCTGGACAAGCTTGCGGAGAAAAAGGGCGTTGTTGCCAATATTATGTTCCGCATCAAGCCGGGAATTGACGCACACACCCATAACTTCGTAAAGACAGGTCAGATCGACAGCAAATTCGGTTTTGCACTTGAAACAGGGGAAGCTTTTGAAGCCGTTAAAAAGGCAATTGCGCTTAAAAATGTTCAGCTTGTAGGTCTTCATTGTCATATCGGAAGCCAGATATTTGACATTGATCCGTTTGTTCACGCAGCGGAAGTTATGCTCGGATTTATCGCAAAAATAAAGAATGAGCTTTCGTTTGAGGTGAAGGAACTTAACCTTGGCGGCGGTTTCGGAATCAAGTATACAAATGATGATAAACCTTGCGCATTTGAAAAGTATATGGAATGTGTTTCGGTCAAGGTCAAGGAAGTCTGCGCAGAAAAGGGCATCAAGCTTCCGTTTATCCTTATTGAACCGGGTCGCTCGATCGCTGCTCCTGCAGGACTTACTCTTTACACGGTTGGTGGAATAAAGGAGATACCTAATATCCGTACTTACGTTTCAATTGACGGCGGTATGTGCGATAATCCGCGTTATGCGCTCTACAAGTCGGAATATGACATTGAGGTCGCAAACAAAGCAGGCGAAGAAAAGACGGAGAAGATCACCCTTGCAGGCAAGTGCTGTGAAAGCGGCGATCTTATCGGTGAGAATATGCCCGTTCAGCACGTTGAAGTAGGGGATACCATTGCTGTTCTGGCAACCGGTGCTTATAACTATTCCATGTCTTCAAATTACAACAGACTTTGCAAGCCTGCGGTCGTTATGGTAAAGGACGGTACATCAAGAATTGCTGTAAAACGTGAAACTCTTGAAGATATTATCCGCAATGATGTATGATAATTGTACCTTAAAAAATGGAAAACCTCTTTACTTTTTTGCAATAGTATGGTAAAATAATAATATTAGGAAACCGCGAGAGGAGGTATGCTCCTTACTTTTGGGGGCAGGACAGCAAAATGAACGATAAATTAAGAGGAGAGCAGATGGATGACCTCTTTAAGGCTATCCTTACTCTTGAAACGACCGAAGAATGTTATGCTTTTTTTGAGGATCTTTGCACCGTACTTGAACTTAAATCACTTGCACAGCGTATGCAGGTCGCAAAGATGCTCGTAAGCAAGAATGTATACAGCGATATTGTTGCTACCACAGGTGCAAGCACAGCTACGATAAGCCGTGTAAACCGTACTCTTAACTACGGCAGCGACGGATATGCGCTCGTATTTGACCGCTTGAAAAAACAGGAAGAAGAAAACAAGTAATGAGCGGTTACAGCTGCTTTGCATATTATTATGACCGTCTTACGCAGAATATTTCATATAAAGACAGAGCGGAATATTACGATTCGCTTGTTAAAAAACACGGCGGAAAAAAGAATATTCTGCTTGACCTTGCCTGCGGAACGGGCAGCCTTTCGGAAGAATTCGCTCGCCTTGGGTATGACGTTATAGGTACGGATTCTTCTATGGAAATGCTTAATGAGGCTCTTGACAAAAAATTTGAAAGCGGGCTTCCGATACAGTATCTTTGTCAGGATATGACCGAACTGGATATGTTCGGTACTATTGATGTGACCGTATGTGCGCTCGATAGCATAAACCACCTCGGAAGTCTTGAAGATATCCGCAAGACCTTCGGCAAGGTTTCGCTGTTCTGCGAGCCTAACGGATTGTTTTTGTTTGATATCAATACGCCGTACAAGCATAAAAGTATTTTGGCAAACAATACTTTTGTCTATGATATGGAAGATGTTTACTGCGTATGGCAAAACTACTACTCAGAAGAGAATAACAGGGTCGATATGTGCCTTGATTTCTTTGAACCCGATGAAAACGGAAAGTATTCTCGTTACAGCGATGAGTTTTCCGAGATAGCGTTTGACTGCGGCGTAATTGAGGCTGCTTTGCAGGATAACGGCTTTGAAGTTGTCGGAAAATATGATTATGACAGCTTTAACACGCCTTGCGATACGAGCGAAAAGGTTGTATATGCCGCTAAAAAAATTAGTTAGTATTATTCCATTTGTCCTTTTGGGGCAGATGGAATTTTTCTGAAAGGATTAATATAATGGCTAAAATTGACAGAACGATTTCAATGGACGCTTCGGTCACGGCAACTGCGATCGACGCTACGGATATTGTTGCGGAAATTGAGCGTATTCATCAGCCGTCTGCTGTCGTTACGGCGGCTCTCGGCAGATTGTCTATTGCCGCTTCGCTTATTGGAATAGGCTTGAAGAATGATACTGACAGCGTAACTCTTCGTCTTAACGGAAACGGCCCTGCAGGTGCGCTTATCGCAGTTGCTGACAGCAGGGGAAACGTTAAATCGTATGTTTCCAACCCGATTGTTGAAATTCCGCTCAATTCTTATGGAAAGCTTGATGTTGCGGGCGCTGTCGGCAAAGAGGGTACGCTGAGTGTTGTCAAGGATCTCGGGCTTAAAGAGCCTTATGTCGGACAGATACCTATTGTTTCGGGAGAGATCGCCGAGGATATAGCAAGCTATTTCGCAATGAGCGAGCAGATACCGACCGTATGCGGATTGGGTGTGCTTGTTAATCCCGATCTAAGCGTTAAAGCAGCAGGAGGATATCTTATCCAGCTCCTGCCGTTTGCAGATGACGCTTGTATTGATATTCTTGAGAAGAATGTAAACAGCCTACCTTCGGTAACTCAGATGCTCACTTCGGGCGTGACTGCTGAAGAAATGGCAATGAAAGTTCTCGATGGACTAACTCCGAATGTTCTGGATGAGTTTAATTGTGCATATAAATGTGATTGTAGCAGGGAAAGAGTAGAACGTGCGCTTGTGAGCCTCGGCAAAGATGAACTTCAAAAAATGGTTGAAGAACAGGAAAATGTGGAGGTATGCTGCCATTTCTGCGATAAAAAGTATAATTTTACACCCGAAGAAATTATTTCTCTAAAAAAATAAATTTTTTTCAAAAAACCCTTGACATTTGATAAGATATAGTGTATAATAAATATCGTCGCTTGGGGATGA
>CAMJES010000093.1 GCA_946404705.1 uncultured Ruminococcus sp.
ACCACCGAGATCTACACTCTTTCCCTACACGACGCTCTTCCGATCTTAAGCTGAAAGGATAACAATTTTTATGTCCGAAAAATTCAAAAAGGAAAATATTTTTAAGAGAATACTTAAAGGGATAGGTTATGGAATTATTTCCGAGTTTATGTGTATGTTCCTAATTATTTCGATGATCGCTATGAACGGAATGTTCGGCGGCTCGGTCGTGCTGAAGGTCATTATCGGCATTTGTACCCTTGTGCTGACGCTCGGACTTTACTTCAACTGGACATTCAACGCAGCAAAAAAAGACCGTGACGCTGTTGCATATCACAATGTTCCGTATGATAGGTTTATGCCGCTCAAAATGGCTGTCGGAGGCCCGATAGTTTCGATCGTGATGTATATACTTCTTATCCTGTCAAAAATAAAGCTTCTGCCCGATATTTTCAATGTTTTTCTTGTTACAAACCTCTTTACAGTTCCTTTTGTCGACAGCTTTACTTCGGAAAGAACGATTGACGCTCTTTCCGTATGGGGACTTTTGGGACTCGGATTGCTTGTTCTTAGCCAATGTGCGGTTATTGTTGCGACCTATATTGTTACCTATAAAGATATTGATATCGTAAAATTTATGTATAAAAATTAAACGTACAAGAGGAAATACAATAATTATTGTATAAAATATCGAAAAAAATATACAATTTTTGTAACAAGTGATGATAAATGCTAAAAAATATTTACTAAAAAATTAATATGTGTTATAATAATAAATAAATAATTGTCATTTGAGAGTTTAAAGGGGCTATAATAATGTCAGAAACTAAAAAAAGGCATTTAAAAACCGTTCAGCATAATATAATGTATAATATCATTATTGCAGTAATAGCATTGCTTTTGGTATTTTCTGCAATTGTTCTTCTGCTTGCAAAAATCAGAACAGAAAGCAGCAGTTTGAATACAATGACCAATTCTGCAGAGGTCATCTCGGGAATTGTCAAGGATTATATGTCGCCAAAGATAGATGCTGTGAAGAACGCCGCAAATGAAAAGCTCGTTGCGGATTTCCTCGGCGGCAATGCCGAATCTGAAAAGGACGTCAAAAGCTTGACCGAATACAATGATATCAGCGATATGCTCTCTGAAATGGCGCTGGCAAATTCGGATGTTGTTTCGTCTTGGATTGTTTTTGAAAGCGATAGGGTATTGCTTTCAAATGACGGAACATTTGTCAATTCGGACGCCCTTAGTCTTAATGAGCTTTACTGGTATAACGATATTATGATTCGCGGCTTGAGCGAATATGTATACTGCACATCGGTTTCCGATTCTCTGGTTTATCCCGAAAAATCAGTCGTTTCCGTAATTTCTCCGGTTTATGCATCGGAAAATATCATCGGTTTTGTCGGAATGGAAATCGAAAAAACAGGAATTGAGAAAATTCTTGAACAGTACACCTTTAACAGCAGATGCTATCCTATTTTGACCTGCAATTACGGCAGTATTGTTTATTCTCCGAGCAGCAGCGATTTTACAAGCAGATATGATATCAAATCTGCGCCCTTGCTGAATATTCTTGTACAGTCGTCATCGCTCGACAACGGAATTGATAATTTCGCGAGCGGAAGCAGATTTAACGCCAAAAACTATTTTAACGTTGATAAGTCTGTCGTTCCAAACTGGAATATGATCATTATTTTTGATAAAGCGGCAATTGACGGCGGAGTGTATAGCTTATGCTTCTGGGCAATAATCGTGCTTGCTTGCCTGCTTATTCTGATGATCATTTTTGTCAGAAATAAGGTTAAATATGAATCCACAGTCTTGACAAAAATTACAGAGTCGGTCGACAATATCGCATCCGATAATTTCAAGTATGTTATTGATACATCAGCTGTTCCGGATAATAATCTGATAAAAACAGCCGAGCAGCTCAATAAGATCTCGTCAACGCTTGCAGCAAAGAACGAGATAATCCTCCAGTACAGCCTCAATGATACTCTTACCGGTATTCCAAACAGAAATACCCTTTACTATCACCTTGAATCAATAATCAGCCGCAACAAATCAAGCGAAACCATTTCGGACGGCAGATTTGCGGTAATGTTCGTTGACCTTGACAATTTCAAATGGCTGAACGAAAACCTCGGTCATAATTTCGGTGACGCTGTACTCTGTACTTTTGCGACTATGCTCTCCACTTCGCTTAGCAAGATTGGACGCGTTTTCCGTTTCAGCGGAGATGAGTTCATCGTTATAGTTGAATTCGGGGATAATTATCAGAAGATATACAAGGCAATTGATACAATGCAGTCTGTTTTCTCCAAGCAGATAAAGGTAATGTCCGATAACATTTATATAAAGTTCTCGGTCGGTGTTTCAATTTATCCCGATGATGACGATACTGCGGATATGCTGCTTCGTGACGCGGATATGGCGCTGCATAAGGCTAAAGACAGCGGAAAGGACAGAGTTTCATTTTATACCAATGCCGCAAAGCGTCAGAATTTCAGCAAGGCTGCAATATCACAGCAGATCTCGGAAGCAATAAAGAATGGCGAGCTGTATCTTAACTATCAGCCGATCATTTCAAGCGATACCTGTGATATACACGGATTTGAAGTCCTTGTACGTTGGGACAGCCCGATATTCGGTCATATTCCTCCGCAGGAGTTTATCAATGTTGCGGAAGAAACCGGCGATATCGTTCAAATCGGTATGTGGATATTTGAAAGTGCCTGCCGCTTCCTCAAGACCTTGTGTGAAAACTATCGTGATGATATAATTATGTCTATCAATGTTTCGCCGATTCAGCTAAAAAGAGCCGATTTCCTCGATTCGATCAAGCACGTTATTGAGATAACACAGCTTGATACAAAGAATATTCAGGTCGAGATCACCGAATCAACGCTTATCGACTTCATTGATAATGACAACAGCGTAATTGAAGAGATGAACAAAATGGGCATTTCGCTTGCGCTTGATGATTTCGGCACGGGTTATTCATCCCTTAATTACCTCAAGAATTTCCCGATAAAGTGCCTAAAGATCGACAAATCGTTTGTTGACGAGATTAATAATAACGAGCGTGACCAAGCTATTACCGACTCAATTATTGACCTTGTGCATAATCTTGGAATCAAGACTGTTGCAGAGGGCATCGAAACTGTCGGACAGTATAACTTCCTTAAAGATATGAAGTGCGATTATATTCAGGGCTTCCTTATGAGTAAACCGCTCAATGAAGAGGACGCGCTTGAATTTGTCGAGCGATATGACGACCTCCATAAACCCGACAAGAATATCATGGAAGAGCATGAAAAACAGCTTGCTGTTGAACGTGATAATATACTTAAACAGAAGCAGGAAGAGGAACAGAAAGTGGCAGAACGAGGTTCGGAACTCGTTGACGGAATTATTTCAAAGTAAGATGACCGGTGTAAGGCATAAATGCTTTACACCGACTTTTCTTTTTTGAATCCCCCAAAAAGCTCTTTTACCCCAATTATAATAATAAAACCGCCGAAAATTTTTCCGAGTACCTCCGAACCGAGATAATCTGCAGCGAGCGCACCGAAAACAGCGGTTACTGTGCCGAAAATAAGCGAGGGAAGAATATTCTTCCATTCTATCAGTTTGTTTTTAGTGTGTATGATAACCGACAGAACAGCAATTGGGATAAAATAAAGAAGATTGATGCCCTGCGCCGCAAGCTGCGGAAAACCTGCGAAAAAAGTAAGGTATATGATAAGTATCATTCCGCCGCCGACTCCCATTGCCGCAAATATACCCGTTAAAAATGCTGCAATATAGCTCCATATCATTTTAATATCATCCTTCCTCCTGCAATGATAAGAAACACGCCGAATATTATTTTTAGCGGCTTTGCAGGGATCTTTTTCAGAAATATGCTGCCTATGGCAGCCCCGATAAGCCCGAACGGAATAAGCGGAAGCGCTTCAGACAGCTCAAACGAGCCTTTTAACGCGTAAAAAATCATTGAAACGACCGACAGAGGCAGCGTAAGCGCAAGTGAGGTAGCGTGAGCCTTTTTCTGTTCAATATCGGCGCTGCTTAACATCGGGACAGCAATAATTCCTCCTCCCGAGCCGAACAAACCGTTTGCAAATCCGGTCAGAATTCCTAATATTGAGAAGAATAGTTTTCCCTTTTTTTTCATAAATCAAAACTCCTATTTTTATGTATGTATTCTTTGCGGAATGCTTTGTAATATTCATAATTTTCATCATCTTACAGTTGTTTCCTGAAAATATGTAAATGAATTAATTGACTTTTTTCCGTCAATGATATATAATTATTATATTATTTTTCATACGGAGTATTTTTTTACGTTTTTGAAAGGAATTTTAATGTATTTTTATTCTCATTTTTCTGTAAAGCTAAAAACCTTTTCAGCTATTGCTGCTGCATCTGTTCTCTGCATTGTCTTTTCAGCTTGCCAAAGAGTTTCCGAAGAGCCTGTTAGCACAGACTTCCAAACTGCAAACAGCGTTGTTTTGACCGAGGAAACCACGCAGACTGCAGGATCGACAAGTGATCGACAGATTGAAGAGGTTGAACCTCAAAATATAGTGGAAAGCGAAACAGCTTTACAGAGTGAAACCGCTTCAACCGTTACGGAAGTTCCCGATGAAACACAAGATGAAACGCAGACGGAGAGCAGTATCACCGAAAAGCCTAAAAAAACTCTTAATAATCAGGAGAAAATAACCTCAAAGGAAACAACCAAAACGGAAACTGAAACATCTGCTTCAACAACAGCTGTTACCGAAGCTGCAACCACAACAGCCCCCGAAACGACTGTGACCGAACTTACTATCCAATCGGAAAGTCCTGCGGAAACAGCTGCAAGATCCTATAATGCAAGCGGATATTCGGCGCTCAATTACAGCGAACAAAAGGGAATATGGATATCTTACCTTGAATATTCATCCGCAATGCAGAACAAGTCGGCTTCGGAGTTCCGAAAGACTATGGGAAAATACTTCGACAATGTAAAGAAGTTGAGCTTTAATACGGTTTATGTTCAAGTCAGAGCATTCGGGGACGCATATTACCGTTCGGAACTGTTTCCGACAGGCGATCGCTACAACGGCACGATCGGCGCAAATCTTGCATACGATCCGCTTCAGATAATGCTCGAAGAAGCCCACGACCGAAAGCTTTCTGTTCATGCTTGGATAAACCCTATGCGGCTTATGACCGACAGCCAGCTGAGAGGTTTGTCGGATTCATATACAATTAAAAAATGGTATAACGATGAAAAAAAGTGCGGTAAATACATTGTTAAATCGGGTGACAGGTGGTACCTTAATCCTGCATATTCCGAAGTTGAAAAGCTTATTTCCGACGGAATAGCCGAGATCGTTTCGGGATATGACGTTGACGGGATTCAGATAGACGATTATTTCTATCCAACGACTGCAAGCAGCTTTGACAAGGCGGCTTACAGCGAATCGGGTACGCAGAAAAGCTTGACATCATGGAGAACAGACAACATAAACGATATGGTCAAGAGAATGAACCAAACCGTTCACAGCGTTAATCCGACTGTGCTGTTCGGTATCTCGCCGCAGGGAAGCGTTGAAAACAATTACAACGAGCTTTATGCAGATGTTAAAACATGGTGCAAGTCATCTGCATACTGCGATTATATTCTTCCGCAGGTATATTTTGGATTTGATAATGCTGCGCTGCCTTATGCGGATACAATTGCGCTTTGGAGCAGTATGACATCATCGGGAAACGTAAAGCTTGTTATAGGCCTTGCAGGATACAAGGTGGGCGCAGTTGATAATTATGCCGGAGCAGGCGGAAAGAATGAGTGGATAGAGAATTCGGATATGCTTGCAAAGCAGATTGCTTCTGCAAAAAAGCTTGAAAACTATGGGGGCGTTGCGATTTTCAGATACGGTTCTATTTTTGAACCCGATTCTTCAGTTGCAAAGCAGGTCAATGCCGAGGTTGCAAATATACAAAAATAAATATTTGTATTGACTCTTAAGTGCTAAAATGTTAAAATAAATTAAGCTCATACCGTATACGTTTTGATTCGGTTTAAAAGGGGGATATGATATGAATTTAAAACGAATAATTTCGCTTATTCTTTCGGCGGTGTTCCTTATTTCGCTGTGTTCGGTAAATGTTTTTGCGGCAAAAAAGGGTGTTGCGCTTAACAAGACTTCTGCTTCGGTCACGGTCGGAAAGAGCTTTACTCTCAAGCCGACTGTTACCGGTGTAAAGGATTATACTTTACAATGGTCAACAAGCGATAAAACCAAGGCAACCGTTTCAAAATCAGGAAAAGTCACGGGTGTAAAGGCAGGGACTGTTACAATTACTGTAAAAATCAAAAACACAAACTACAAGGCTTCCTGCAAGGTTACTGTAAAGAAAGCAACAAATAAATCCACCGCTTCCACTACAACTGCAACGCAGAATAAAAACTCTTCTTCCGGCGATGCAATGGATTTTGTAAAGAACATCAAGATCGGTTGGAATCTCGGAAACACGCTTGACAGCGTAGGAGATTGGATAAATGACGATCTTGCGTTTGAAACCGCATGGGGAAATCCCAAAACTACCGAAGCTATGATAAAAGCTGTCAAAAAGGCAGGCTTTAATGCTGTAAGGATCCCAACAAGCTGGGGAGATCATCTTGACAGCAATAACAAGATCAGCAAGGAATGGATGGAAAGGGTTCAGACAGTCGTTGACTATGCATATAAAAACGATATGTATGTTATTCTCAATATCCACCATGAAAACGACTGGTTTATTCCGAGCAAGGACAGCAAGGAAATGTCAAGCCGTTTTACTTCGATTTGGAAGCAGATATCCGAGCGTTTCAAGGATTATGATGAACACCTCATTTTTGAAGGACTTAACGAACCCCGAACCGAGAACAGCGCAAATGGATGGAACGGCGGAACTGCCGCAGAGCGCAAGGTCGTAAACAAATACAATCAGCTATTTGTTGATATTGTCAGAAAGAGCGGCGGAAACAACAAGCTGCGTTATCTTATGGTTCCGACGTATGCTGCGAATTGCTGGAGTCCTGCCATTGATGATCTTGTTGTTCCCGATGACGACAGAGTAATTGTTTCGATTCATGCTTATCTTCCTCACAGCTTGGCGCTGGATACGAACTCATCTGTTTCCAAATTCACCGATGACGATAAAAAGACGATTGACTCGGTATTAAAAGGACTCAACGATAAATTTATCAAGAAGGGAATTCCTGTTATTATCGGCGAGTTCGGCTGGACTAACAAAAACAATGATTCTGAACGTGCAAAGCTTGCAAAATATTATGTTTCGGCAGCGAAAAAAATCGGTATCCCATGCTTTTGGTGGGATAACGGCGCAGATGATAAAGGCGAAACATTCTTGCTGCTAAACAGAAAAACCTTGAAGTTCGACCATGAAGAGGTATTAAAAGCCTTAATGGAAGGCATAAAGTAAATTGAACGGCGCAGTTTAAAACGAACTGCGCCGTTTTTATTTGTAATTTGCCGCAAAGTCTTGATTTGACGGTTAAAATGGTATATAATAAAAATGATCAATTATTATTCGGAGGTCAGCTATGGCAGAAAATCCAGAAAAAAAGCCTTCAAGTTATGCCATTGAATGCGGAGAGATAACTAAGTCGTTCGGCTCGGTAGTTGCAAACGACCATGTTGATTTTTCTGTAAAATACGGCGAAATTCTTGCGCTGCTCGGTGAAAACGGCTCGGGCAAAACAACTCTTATGAATATGCTTTCGGGTATATATCATCCTGACAGCGGATTTATAAATGTTTCGGGCGAACGCGCTGTAATTAATTCACCTGCGGATTCTATCGCGCTCGGAATTGGCATGATACATCAGCATTTTAAGCTTGTCGAAGCGTTCAGCGCGCTTGACAACATTATCGCAGGTACTTCGGGCAGGCTGAAAAAGCGTTCGGTCATGCGTGACGATATCTCCGCAATAAGCGGCAAGCTCGGACTTAACGTTGATCTAAACAAGAAAATTTACAATATGTCTGTCAGCGAAAAGCAGAAGATCGGAAGAGCGTCGTGTAGGGAAAGAGTGTAGATCTCGGTGG
>CAMJES010000094.1 GCA_946404705.1 uncultured Ruminococcus sp.
CAAGCATTTAGCTATGGTTTAGGGAGTTTCGCTTCTGCGGAAGCGACAAGGGGCTTCTCGCCCCCTTGACCCCTCGCCACCCTTTAAAAAGCGTGGACGTAAACTTTCGTCCGCTTCGCGGTTTTAACGGCAGATGTTGGTGCTGAAATAATTCCGAATTCCGCATTCCGAATTCCGAATTGATCTTAAAGCTTCATTGCCTTTTCAAGAAGCTCGTTTTTCTTTTTCCAGAGTTTCGGTGAAAGGTCTACATAATATTTATGCGGATATTCAAATCGTTTCAGTTCGTCCCAGAGCGTTTCAAGCTGTTCTGCACAAAAATTCCTTATTTCACTTGCCGTTGGTGACTTATACACACATTCTCCGTTGTCAAAGATGCGCGTCATAAGCTTTTCCGCGTGGAAATTTGTGACCATTTTGCGCTTATAGGTATGCTCGGGGTCGAATATCTCGTATGGTTTGCTCTCGTCTATCTCCTCGCCTGCGCAGGTGAGGACGTCCGCTATCGCTTTGCCGCTTGAACAGTCGTAGAGCCTCCAAACCTCCTTAAAATCGGGGTTTGTTATCTTTGCAACGTTCTCGGAAACCTTTATTTTCGGTATTATCTCGCCGTCACGCTCTATCGCGGCAAGCTTATACACGCCGCCGAAAACAGGCTCTGACTTCGAGGTTATAAGCCGCTCACCCACGCCGAAGCTGTCGAGCTTTGCGCCTTGTAAAAGCAGATCGCGGATAATATATTCATCAAGCGAATTTGATGCAACTATCTTCACGTTCGGGAAGCCCTCGTCATCGAGCATTTGACGGGCGCGCTTGGAGAGGTATGTTATATCGCCGCTGTCGATGCGTATTCCTGCAGGCTCTTCGCCTCTTGCGCGCATCTCCTTGAAAACGGTGATAGCGTTCGGAACGCCCGATTTGAGGACGTTATAGGTATCGACAAGCAGCGTTGTTCCCTTCGGATAGCACCTTGCATAAGCGCGGAATGCTTCCAGCTCGCTGTCAAACATCTGTATCCAAGAATGTGCCATTGTTCCGAGCGCAGGTGTTCCCATTATCTTATCGGAGATAGTGCAGGCTGTTCCGCAGCAGCCGCCGATATAAGCTGCTCTTGCGCCGTAAACTGCGCCGTCAAAGCCCTGCGCGCGTCTTGAACCGAACTCCATAACAGGTCTGCCCTCGGCTGCGCGGACGATACGGTTAGCCTTTGTTGCGATAAGGCTTTGGTGGTTTATGCAGATAAGCAGCATCGTTTCAACGAACTGCGCTTGTATCGCAGGCCCTCTTACAGTCACGACAGGTTCATACGGGAATATCGGCGTTCCCTCGGGTATTGCCCAGACATCGCAGCTAAACTTGAAATTGCACAGATAATCGAGAAATTTTTCGGAAAAAATTCCCTTGCCGCGCAAATATTCGATATCGCTTTCGGAAAAATGCAGTCCGTTGAGGTAATCGATAGCCTGTTCAAGACCTGCCATAATCGCAAAGCCGCCGTTATCGGGAATACAGCGGAAGAAAAGGTCAAAATATGATATCGTATCGCCCATGCCGTTTTCAAAGTAGCCGTTTGCCATTGTAAGCTCATAGAAATCGGTGAGCATCGTTAAGTTTCTTTCAGAATTTTCCATAGTTTTTTCTCCTTATTCGACCGCAGAAACGAAGCGCACTCCGCAGTCCTTCATAAGCTTATATGCCGCAAGGTTTGCGAAAGCGGCGTCATGATACGGTGCATCGTAGGTTTCGACTGCATTTATCGGAACGATAATATTAAGCGGCTTGTTTTCCTTGTTGAAAAGCGTTTTGAGCGAAAGGCAGAACTGCATAACGCATATATCGGTGCAGTCGCCGCAGACGATGAAGGTGTCGGCTTCTTTATGCTCAGCCAAAAACTTTGCAAACGCTTCTTCGTGGCAGCCGTTGGTGGAGTTCTTTTCGATAAGAGTGTAGCCGCCGACAGCTTTCAGCTCGTCCACTATCTCGGATTCGCTTGTACCTTTTACGCAATGCTCGGGGAAAGCTTCAAACTCGGCGCAGCCTTTTCCGTGGCAGTCGGCAAATGCAACAGCGGCAATTCCTGCACTATTACATTCCGCAAGCAGCTTTGCGGACGGTGTGATTATGCTTTCTATCATTTCCGAGTGCATTGCGCCCTCACGGATAAAACCGTTGATGATATCAACGATTGCAAGGACGGTTTTGCTGCTGTCAAGCTCGGAAAGCTTTATGCTGTCAAGCGAGTTTATCTCGTTTGCAAGCTCCGCTGCATAAGCTGCTGCGGAAGAAATTTCGGTTTGTTCAAATTTTTTCATAAAAACACCTCTTAAAGCAAAACCGCACAAAAATGTGCGGTAAATAATTTACTTCTTTACAGTTCCTGCGCTTGACGGAACGTTGCGGACAGCCTGCTTTGTCTTGCGGACATCGGTAAGCGCAGCCTGAAGCGCACTCTCCGACTGGGTGAGGATATCGTCAATGTACTTGTTTGCGGCGTTCTTAACGTCCTTTGCACGAGCCTGAGCCTGATTAAGTATCTCAACAGCCTGCTGCTTTGCTGCTTTGGTTATCTCATCGTTGGAAACGATGACCTTTGCGCGTTCCTCCGCCTTGCGGACGATCTGTTCAGCTTCTTTGTTTGCAACGTTAACGATCTCCTTGCGGTCGTTTACGATGTTCTTTGCATTGCGTATCTCATCGGGAAGATTGAGCCTGATATCGTTTATGCAGCCTCTCATCTTTTCAATGTCGATTGCACCTTTTTTGCTGCTGAACGGAACGGTTCCTGCGTCATCAAGTATATCGTCCATCATATCGAGAATTTCGTCAATAATCATATTTATACATTCCTTTCCGAGCCTTTGCAAACAGCCATATTTGCAATGCTCACAGTTATGTTACTTTTTAAGATTTGGCGGCACAAGCCTGTCAATAATATCCTGCAAAATACATTCGGGAACGAAGTGGCTTATATCTCCGCCGAAAGAAGCTATCTGCTTGACAACGCTTGAAGAAAGATACATATTCTCCGAGCTTGTCGTCAGAAAGACGGTTTCGGCTTCTTCGTAAAGCATCTTGTTTGCAAGCGCCATTTGGAATTCATATTCAAAGTCGGAAACGGCGCGCAAGCCCTTTATGATCGCAATAGCCTTGACCTGCTTGATGTAATCGACAAGCAGACCGTCCCAAAGGTCAACAACAACGTTTTCAAGGTCAAGCTGTTCAACAACCTTTGAAATAAGCTTCACGCGCTCAACGGTCGAGAACGAGGGGCTTTTTATCGCGTTGACCGAAACGAGAACAATGACCTTGTCAAAAAGCCTTGCGGCTCTGCGTATTATATCCGTGTGTCCGTTTGTGACGGGGTCAAAGCTGCCCGGATACACGGCGATTCTTGGTTTGCTCATAATCATTTCTCCATAGAGATCATTCTTCTTCGGCTTCATCGCCGAACGGCGTTATGAAGACCGTTACTTCGATTTTTCCGTATTTATAGGTTTTTTTCTTGATAAGCTTTCCATAGCTTTCGGGGAGTAGAAGTCCGACCTCATGCTCGCAGACGATAATTCCTCTGTCGGACATCTTCTCGGCAAGCAGGGGAAGAGCTTTTTCAAGAATTCCTTTATTATACGGCGGATCGAGAAATGCGATATCGAATTTTTTGCGGCAGGTGCGCAGATATCCGATGCTGTCGGTGTTGAGAACATCGGAGCAGTCGGAAAAACCGCAGGCTTTGATGTTTTCATTAGTGACCTTGACCGAAGCGCGCGATTCGTCAACAAATGTGCAATGCTTTGCTCCGCGCGATATAGCTTCTATGCCAAGCTGTCCCGAACCCGAGAAAAGGTCGAGTATCTCCGAGCCGTCTATATCAAACTGCACAATGGAAAAAATTGCTTCCTTGACCTTATCGGTAGTGGGGCGAACGTCGCTGCCTTCAAGAGTCTGGAGCTTTCTTCCTCGGGCTGAACCTGTAATTACTCTCATATATTTCAAAATTCCTTTTCAAAAACGTATTCATATATATTATAACTCAAAACGGTGCAGTTGTCTATATAAAATTTCAATTTTTTTTGTTCCGTAAAAAATTGCTGTAATTATTTTTTAAAAAATTTGAAAAAACTCTTGACAAAGCATATAAATAGTGATATAGTGTGTATATACCGATATACACACTATATCACACAATCATATACACCTTGGGGGGTGATAGTATTAAGATAATGCTGAACGCTGTCAGCGATAAGCCAATGTACGAGCAGATAAAGGAAGCCGTTCGAAACGCAATTCTTAGCGGAGAACTCCCGGAAAACTCAATGCTTCCGAGCGTAAGGCAGCTTGCCGCCGACCTGAACGTAAGCGCAATAACAACAAAACGCGCATATTCCGACCTTGAACACGAGGGACTTATCTATACCTCTTCGGGAAAGGGAACATTTGTAAAATCGCCCGACAAAAACATTATTATGGAGCAGTACAGGCAGCGAAGGCTTGCCGAATTTGCACAAAGCGCAGAAAAGCTTCTAAACGAGGGTTTCTCCGAAGAAGAACTTATAAACGCTGTAAAAAACATAAGCGAAAGGAAATGACATTTATGGAAAATATTCTTGAAATAAGAAACTTACAGAAAACCTTTGCAGACAATAAGTTTAAAATCGATATTCATAGTCTTGATATCCCCTCGGGCGTTATCGTCGGAATGATAGGCGAGAACGGCGCAGGAAAAACCTCGATACTTCGCCTTATTATGAACATCTACGGCAGAGAAAGCGGCAGTATAAAAGGCTTTGGCGGCGTTGACAACGTTGCCGATGAATCGAAGTTCAAGAACCTTGTCGGCTATGTTCCCGATGAAGAATATCTGAATATGGGACTTACCCCCGAAAAGACCGCAAAAGCCTTCGCAGCTGTGTTCGACAAGTGGGACGATACGGTTTTCCGAAAGTATATGGATATGTGGCAGGTCGATATCAAAAAGAAATGCGGCGCACTTTCAAAGGGTACAAAAACAAAGGTAATGCTTGCTCTTGCTCTTGCACATGACCCGAAGCTGCTTATCCTTGACGAGCCGACAGCAGGACTTGACCCTGCGGCAAGAATCGAAATGCTCGATATCCTGCGCGAATTCGTTTCGGACGGTGAACGCTCGGTCATCTTCTCCACGCATATCACGGGCGACCTTGACAAGGTTGCAGACCACATTGCAATGATAATTGACGGCAGACTTCACGAAATGATTTCCGCCGATGAAGCGCAGGAGAAATACGCTGTTGTTTCGGGCGAAAAGCCTGCCCCCGAAAAGCTTCTTATCGGCGCAAAGGATACTTCACTCGGCTTCGAAGCGCTTGCACTTCGCAAGGATATCCCTGCACTCGGCAACGTCAGCGTCCGTACTCCGAATTATGAGGATATCCTCGTTCATACAATAATTCAAAACCGCGAAAACAGAAAGTAAGGGGGCGTTGATATGAAATATTTCAAGGCGACTCTTGCCGCTTGGCGCAGAACGGGAATGAACACTTTAAGCTATATGATGAACCTCTTTTCTCTCATAGCTGTCGTTCTGATAATAGTTGCTGCTTTCAGCGGCGATAAAGAGGGGCATGCCGTGGCAATAATAGGGATACTGCTCCTTGGAATGACGGTTTATTTCTCTCATACAGAGTTAACAAGCCGATACTGCTTATTCTACGGTGAAAAAAAATTTGAAGGCAACCCTTTCCTCTTTAATTTAAAGCCCGAAAAAATGCTTCAGGTGATGCCTTTTTCACGCGAAGAAGCTGTTCGTTCGTATGTGAACTTCGCGCGATTTTATGAATTCCTTGTTTGGCTCCCGATGGCTGTTTTCGGTGTAAAAGCCGTTATGCAGAGCTTTTCCACAACTATTGTTATTACAGGAAGTCTGCTGTTTATCTTTTTGACTGTGAGCCTGACCGTATTTGTAAAGGTTTTGCTAACTTACGATAGTAAAAAAATCTCGCAGACGCAGATATTCAGCACAGCTTACGGTATGATTATGCTGTTTTATTGTATGAACGAAGATAGTATTACATCCTCCGAATTTAATATGCCCGTTATTTCGGTAATATTCGGAGCAATGACATTAATTGCGGCAGTTGTGTGCTTTGTTATCTTGAATAAGTACCAAAAACAGCTTATAATCGACTGCAACAGCCGCTCGTTTTCGGGCGAACCTATCGGAGGTACGAAATGATGAAAAAATACTATTCCGAGATTTTTAACGGCATTCAGAAGTATTCGCTTGGTTTTCTTGTGATAATGGATATACTTGTTCCGATAATGACGATACTTCCGATATATGATGAAGATGAAGAAAGGGTACTAATATTTTGGGGTGCGGTTTTTGCACATATAATGCTATATTCTATCATTGCTGTAACATTCGGTTTTGTCGGACCTTTGCCGTCAAATAAAAAGAGTATGGAATGGTTTGCACAGATGTACAATTCGACGAACGGCAACCCAAGCTGCTATTTTATGAACTGCATAATTCCCGTAAAGCGAAAGGAGCTTCTTGACCTGCCCGTGAAGCTTCTGCTCGCAACAACTGCGGTGCATTGTCTTTCACTTATCGTGTTCTCATTTCTTGGCGGTGAGGAAATGTCAAAGATGAGTTCAGCAATCGTTATAATTGAGGCTTTGTGTATTGTTTTCACCCCTATTGCTTCGATGAGCATAAAAAGGAAAAACAATATCGTAGGCGCTTTTATGCTCGGTACAGCATCATTAATGCTTATTCTTTTTGTCTTAATTATTGCAGCTGATGTAATGGGATTTACCTCTTTACCGATTCCGATACTCCCTCTGCCGATAAGAATAGCAATAATCATAGCGGCAATGCTCTCAAATATCCTCTTTTTCCATAAGACCGTTTACAAGGGCGAGTTTGCAAGGAACGGTGAGAAAGTGAGCAGGTGAGTTAATTTGCCCTGCCGTAGCTCTGCACAACTTCAAGTAAGTCGCTTTCGGAGATATCCTTCGGGGTAACGATAAGTCCTCTGTCCGAGTCGATGTCATAACCGTGATAAGCATAGGCAAGCCATACGAGATGAGCGCATTGCGTTCCGATTATGTTTTCGCGGTCGGGATATTTCTTGGAGAAAACGCCCGTCAAAAGGCGGTATGGCTTGTCGCAGAGCAGTTCAAGAGCAGTATCGGCAATATCCGAGCGCAGCTGCTCGTCTGCGTCCTTGAGCCGCAGAACAAGGAAGTTCGGATAATGCCGCCACTTTTCCACATCCTGAACGCAGGTCTTTTCACCGATGACGACTGCTTCAAGCGTTTGCCCTTTTTCAGCGTCAATAACGATCGCAGCGTGACCGTTCCGCCACGAAAAAACGCTTGACGAATGAGTGATAAGGATATCTCCTTTTTCCAGAAAATCAAGCGAAACAACAGGGTTTTCGACATATTCCTCGGTTGAAACGGGCGAGTTGGTAAAATGTGTGTATTCAATTTCGGCGAAATAGTTTTGCTGATAATATCCGAGTTTGTCAAGACTATCCAGCTTCATAACAGCAGCCTTTCCCAGACCGGTCTGCTCAAAAATAAGCTGAAAGTCAGCTTCCGTGAGCAGCTCGGGTGTTTTTTTCTCTATATCTTCAAGGTTTTTCTGATCATACTGCGGATAAATATGCGCCATTGGTTCAATATATATAAGTGACGAAGCATAGATTGAAAGCAGAAAGTATATCCCGAGTATACAAAGCAAGGTTTTTCTTCCGTTTTTTAACATAATTATCTGTCCCGATAAAGGAATTTTCGAATTTTACGGTGCTTTATAAACACCTGCCGAATTAGTATTCCCATAGGGGGATTATTAATGCGTAATTGTTTAATTCGGAATGCGAAATTCGGAATTCGGAATTATTGCAACGCTGACATCTGTCGTTAAAACCGCGAAGCGCCGAACGTTTTGACCCGACATCGTATGAACGGCTATGCACGGGAAACTTCAATTGTAGTTTTCCCGTGCGTAGCTTTAAATACGATGTCGGAGTGCAAACACACGCACTTCGTTTGTGTGTTTGCACTCCGAGGAGAGTTT
>CAMJES010000095.1 GCA_946404705.1 uncultured Ruminococcus sp.
AGTTTTTCCCATACCTGCGTGGATTGCGGCTCCGCAGTACAAACCATCCCAACACCGTAAGGTGATTGAAACTTCCTAATATACTTTATCTGCCTACTATAGCAATACGTACAAACCACCCCAACACCGTTAGGTGATTGAAACTCATCGGAAAGCATCTTAATTGTAATTTCCATCGTTGGTACAAACCACCCCAACACCGTAAGGTGATTGAAAATCTCCAAAACAAAGCTCTGTCATATATCGAAAAAGGATATATGACAGAGCTTTTGATTTTATATAGTATATCAAGTCCACCAAAGTGAAATTTTTTTCAAAAAACTTAATCCGACCGAGAAATGAACGTTTATATGCTGTAAGACAAAAACGTTCAAAAAAAGGAGTGATCGCAATGTTTATCAATTTTACCAATCATAGGTCGGAGCTGTGGAGCATCGAACAGCGTGAAGCGGCGGAGAAATACGGAGAGATCGCAGACATAGCCTTTCCTGCCGTTGATCCCTCTTTTGGCAGCGAAACGATCTTCAAACTTGCAGAGAAATATGCGGCGATGATATGCAGTTATAAACCCGATGCTGTTCTCGTTCAGGGCGAAATGACGTTATGCTATGCCGTTGTATCTATCCTCATTTCAAAGGGCATAAACGCTGTCTGCGCAACGACCGAACGAGTAACTTCCACGCATTTAGGTCAGAACGGCGAAACTGTCAAGGTATCGGAATTCAGGTTTGTACGGTTCAGGAGCTATGGATAGAAATCTCATTTTTCGTGTTGACATTTGTATATTTTTGTGTTAAAATGTAATAAAATAGTTTGTAGTTTTAGGATTATTTGTGAATAATGCCTACATCAAACGAAGCCGTTGCATCAAAAACATAATTCTTTGTATATTATTACGATACGGAGGTTGAAACATGGCTGAAACCAAAAACATACTCGCTCTGTATGACTGCCGCAGCAAGCAGGAATATATCTACCGCACCAACCGTGTGCAGGAGATAACAGGAGCATCCGAGCTTTTGTCCTCGCTTTTCAAGGATTTCTTCAACGAGGAAAACAAGCAGTTCCGCATCAAAGGAAACTGGCATGAAAAAGCAGAGGGCGACTTTATCGGAAAATTTAACAGCAGCGGACTTGACGCCGAAGTTATCTATGAAGGCGGCGGAAATCTCTGTGTTATTTTCAAGGATAAGGAAACCTATATAAAAGTGAACAAGGCATTGTCAAGGCAGGTGCTTGAAAAGACCTACGCTGTCAGCATCATCGCTTCGGCGGTTGAAGTCAGCGGCAATTTCGTAGACGACCGAGCAAGACTGTATGCCGAAAACGCTATGCAGAAAAACCTCGGCTCCTATCATATCCCGTGCAATGTTCTGCCGTTTACCCAGGTCGACAGGATTACCTATCAGCCCATTGTAGAAAAGTCATCGGGCAAAGAGTACACTTCCGAAAGCATACGAAAAAAGTGCAAATATGAAGAAGTATCGAAGAAAAGCAAGACCGACAGCAAACAGATACTTGAAAACGAGTTTGACGCTATGACCGAAAAGGGTACGGAAAGTCTGCTTGCGATAATCTACATCGACGGCAACAATATGGGACAGCGCATCAAGGAGAGAACCGAGAATGTTACAGACTATACCTCTGGTGTAAACGCTTTAAGAAATTTCTCCGAAGAAACGAACCGTGATTTTGTCGATAAGCCTATAAAAGCTATCGAAGAAATTCTGACCGAGCTTTACAATTCCGAAGATACACATAAAAACCGTTATTCCTACCGAAAAGTCATAAGCGGCGGCGATGAGATCACGATCGTCTGCAATGCTCACGCTGTTCCCGATATCCTTGATACATATTTTGAAACGCTGACATCCGAAAGCAGCAATTCAGCCTGTGCAGGCGTTGCGATCTTCCACAGTCACGCTCCTTTCGCCGATGTATATGAAATTGCCGAGCAAAGCTGCGAAATGGGCAAAAAGCTTTCCCACAAATCGGGCAACGAGGATAAAAACTATATTGATTTCCACTACTGCCACGCAGGTATAACGAATTCGCTTGACGAGATCCGCGACCATCAGGAAGCAAAGTTTACCGCTCGTCCATACGAATACAGCACAGATTGGCAAGAGTTCAAAAGGATCGGCAAAATGCTCAAGGGCATAAACCGCTCTGACGTAAAGGCTCTTGGCGAAGCGATGATCAAGGGCGATTCTTACTACAAGACAGAATTGAGAAGGATCAGATCACGCAAAAATACTATTTCTTCAATTGACGAAAATGATCCGAAAATAAAGAGCATTATCTTTGATATTTCGATAGTTTATGATCTATGGTTTAACGATACGGAGGTGAAAAACGATGAGCAGGATTAACATAACACTCAGATCCGACCTTTGCGCAGCAAGCGGCGACGGATTTTCCTCCGTCATTGATACCGATGTCAGCTACGACAAGTACGGTTTCCCTGTAATCGGCGCAAGAAGACTCAAAGGCTGTCTGCGTGACGCCGCAAAGCTTATCGGCACTTCGGAAGATACCATAAATGAGATTTTCGGTACTTCGGGAAATGATAAGCCGGGCAGCCTCAAGATCTCCGATGCGCATATAAAAGGCTATGAGGAATTAAAGCAGGAAGCCGTTTCATCGGGACTTAATGCAGAAGAAGTCATTTCACTTTTTACATACACAAGGGCTGCGACCGCTATTGAAAACGACACTGCAAAGGACAACAGCCTTCGTTTCACAAGAGTTGTCAAGCATTATTCTCCGTTAACTAAAGCCGAAACCGAGTTTGAAGCGGAAGTTGATATTGACGAACGTTTCGCCGCAGAGTTTTCCGATATATGCAAGGCTCTCCGTAACATCGGATATAAACGAAACAGAGGTTACGGCGCAGTAAAATGCAGCTTTGATTTTTCCAAGCCAAAAGTGCTCTCGTCCGATATAAACGATCTCACGGGAGAAACAGTCAGCATAACCTATCTCATAAAGCTCAGGGACAATGTTATGCTCCCGTCAAGCGCATCGGATGAAACGGCTGATTTTATATCGGGAACGTCCGTAATGGGCTTCTTTGCAAATGAATATCTAAAATCCAATCCCGCAGATGAAGCCTTTGAAAATATCTTTCTCAAAAACAATATTGCTTTTTCAAATCTCTATATCTCCGATGAAAACATGAAGGAATACTTCCCTGCTCCCGTTATCCTCGGCAAGATCAAGGGTGAGGACGGCGTGTTCAATATCGTTACCTATAAAAACGATAACGGCAAGATCATTAAACCCGTAAAGAGCGGATATTCCTGCTTTGATTCGGTTATAAAAAAGCCGCTTACAGAAACCGTATATCACCATACAAGAGGCGAAGAATCAAATCTTTACACTCAAACAAGCCTTTGCAGCGGTCAGTATTTCCGCGGCACCATAAGCGGAAAATCCGAGTATGTAAAGGCCATTTACGATATTCTTACCCACTCAACGCTGCGCTTCGGAAGAAGCAAAACAGCGCAGTATTCATCCTGCGAGCTTATAAAAGCTGAGGTTTCTCCCATTTCAGACAGCGTTAAAGCAATAAAAGCCGGTGAACAGTTCATTGTCCTGCTGCTTTCCGATGTACTTATCCCCGATGGAATGGGTGGATATGATATTTCCGTTCAGGGACTTGGCAAAGCTCTCGGAAACGGCATTGAACAGCTTGAATGTGACAAGGATGAAAAGGTCAAACGCTCTGCTCTGCGTTATAGGATAATCGCAGGCTATAACAGCAAATGGAACATCCAGAAGCCGCAGGTCAGAACTATCGCAGCAGGCTCAACTCTTGTTTTCAGAGCAGGATCCGATATGAAGCTTCCTTCCGAGTTTTCGATTGGCGCAAAGAACAACGAAGGCTTCGGACGTGTTATGATCTGCCGCCCTGAGGATTTTGCGGAGAGATCGGTCAAGCCGGAAAAAATCGTAAATAAAGCAGCAAATAGCGGCGCTCTCTGCAAACATATAGATGAAAATAAAGCGATAGAGGAAATGAGATCACGCGCAGTAAGCTTCGTTGCCTCATTCGGCGGAGAAATGAATTCGTCACAGATTGGCAGATACACTATGATGGTCAAGCAGGCAACAGATCTGAGCGAATTTCAAAATATTATGGTCAAAAACATCCAAAGTGAAAAATCGAAGAAATTTATTAAAAGCATCATAGATAAAAGCGAAGTTTCTCATTACCGTGGTAACTACTGGAGAGAATATCTCCTGCTTATCCTCACGCTTATAAAGTATCAGAACAGAGAGGAGAAGAGCAATGAGCAGAATTAAATATTTCAATATAGTTTTCAGGCTCGCATCTCCGCTTGCGATAGGTTCGGGTGAAAACGCTAATTCCGACAGCGATATTATCATTGACAGCTGCGGCAAACCGACTGCCCCCGCAACAGCAATCGCAGGCGTTTTCCGCCACTACCTCGGTGCGCAGGGTCAAAATGACGTTTTCGGATATGTCAATGGAAGTGATTCTCGTGAAAGCAAGCTTCGTTTCTACGATGCGCAGCTTATCTCCGATGATTCCTTCACGACAGTCAGAGATTCGGTAAAGCTGGAAAATAAAGTAGGAGTCAAAGTCGAAAAATTCGACCTTGAAGCAGTCGAAACGGGCATTGAATTTGCAACGGTGATCGAACTGAATAGCGCTGATGGAGCAGAAACGGATATTCTCGGCGCTTTGAGCGCTATCGACGCAGGTTTCTTACGCATCGGCTCAAAAACCTCCAGAGGCTACGGTCAGTTGAAAGTCGTTTCGCTGAAAAAAGCTGAATTTGACCTTCCCGATGACAAATCGGAATGGCTCGACTTTGACGGATTTGATGCAGATGATAAACACTATAAGGAATGTGCTCTCCCTGATATTGCCGATAGCTTTGCTTCAATAAGAATGAAGCTCAAACAGAACGGTGCGATCTCGATCAGAAGCTATACCGTAAAAAATGCCGACGACATCGGTTCAGCCGATTATATTCAGCTCTCACTCAAAAACGGTACACCCGTTATCCCCGGAACCTCGTGGGCAGGCGCTTTCCGTGACCATTTCAAGAGTCTTTCAAACGATACGGATGGAATGCTTACAAAAGAATTATTTGGATTTGTCGATGAGAAAACCAAGGATCAGAAAAAATCCCTTATCTATTTCAGCGAAAGTGAAATAAGCGGCGGAGAGATGAAGGTGATCACGCGTAATTCTATCGACCGTTTTACCGCAGGAACAAAAGACGGCGCACTTTATACCGAAAAGACCTGCTACAACGGCAGCTGTGAGCTTGAGATCTTCATAAATAAAAACGGTCTGCAAGATGCCGAAAAGGACCTCGCTCTGATATGTGCAGCAATATGCGATCTTGATAAAGGATACCTTTCAGTCGGCGGCCTGGCCTCTGTCGGCAGAGGAATGTTCACCGTAGAAAGCATTTTCATCAACGGCGCAGATGTTACTGCCGCACTAAAAGCCGACAATGTTTCGGCAATGGCAAAGGAGGCTTTGTAATGACGGATAAAAATTATATCGCCGACTTCGGCTCGACGGAAGATGTGAACGCTGTCATTGAGCAGAAAATAAGCGGCGGAAATATGATACTTATGTTCACGGATAAATTCGTATGCTGCCCGCAGCAGAATATCGAAGATACATCGCATCTGCTCGAAGCACGGGTTTTCACCGAAAACTCCGAAATAAAGCTTATGCGTCCGACTATCGCCGACCAGTTCAGCTGGAGGCTCATTGACGATACAAAGCTTTCTCCCGATGATTTCATCACCGAAGATCAGTTCCTTAGCATTAGCGAAAGCAAAGGCTTTGAATATACCGCAATAGGCGGAGGAAAATACACCCTTCCGCTTCAAAATGCAGAAAAGCTCCGTGTTCATAACTATATTTCTTACGATGAACAGGGCATTGCACAGATCACAGATTTTCGTGCTGTGAAATATATCAGAAAGGGTGAAGAGAAATGAGCAACTATATTGCAGATTCCGGAAACGGCGCAGTAAACCCATACAATTTCGTTTCTCTCGGCAGCGGAGTTGAAAGAAGCGCACCTTCCTCGGGCAATATCTCCGGTGTTATCCATTGTTCAATGAAAAATGCCACACCGCTAGCTCTCCCCGACCTTCCAAATGTTGAAACAGAGCTTGTAAAGAATGAAAAGGGAAAACTTGACGAGCATAAGAAAGCTCCGTTTTTCAAGATAGACGGAAAACCCGTCATTACGGGAAGCGAGATCCGAGGCGTTATCCGCTCGGCATACGAAACTCTCAGCAACAGCTGTCTTTCCGTAAACAATAACAATATCCTTTCGGCAAGAACGAGTGATATAAGAAATCCGGGTGTTCTTTGCTTCACTGAGGGATGCTGGCTTCTTTATAAAGCCAAAGTCACAAAGCAATATGATGAAACAAGCAATGCCGTAAAAAGAACATGGAAGGATAAGACAGGCAGGAACGTAAATTTTTGGTTTACAAAAGATGAAAAAGTAGACTGCGAAAATATCGACCTAAAAAAAGCAGTTGAGAATTATGATGCCGCCCGTGAAATGTATAAAAAAACAATGCTCAAAAATGAGAATGAAAAGGAGGAAAGAATACTTTTTCCTGCTCTAAAAATGGACGGTACACCAAATCCTGTATTTTTTCTGTTTGAAAACAAGCACCTTTATCTTTCCCCTGCTCAAATTTCACGGTCGGTATATTCAAATAGGGTTAATGACCTACTCGGAAGTTATCATCACTGCAATGATTCTAAACATCTATGCGAAGCCTGCAATTTGTTCGGAATGATTGGTGAAAGCGACAGCGAATCGACCGCATCAGCCTCAAAGCTTAGATTCACAGATGCAAGGGGGGAAAATAATACGGTAATCATCAAAAACGTAACGCTCAAAGAGCTTGCCTCCCCGAAGCTTTCAGCAATGGAGTTATATTCCACTGTACCCGATATGCACTTTCGCTGGACTTATGATTCATCAGGCGTAAAACTTAACGGAAGAAAATTCTATTTTCACCACAAAGGATCATACTCCACAGAAGAAAAATCGCAGCGCAATATAACTACTGAGCTTGTTGACATAGGCGCAGTATTCTCCTTTGATGTGTTCTTCGATCAGCTTACCGAAAGCGAGCTGAAAAGACTTGTATGGACTCTTGCTATCGGTGAAAACAACGCCGATGGACATCAGATGCATAAACTTGGCCACGGCAAACCGCTCGGACTCGGCAGCGTTAAGATAACCGTTGATTCCGTTGTAAAAAGAAGCTTTGACCCGTTTACAATGACATTCACCACCGAAAGTATGAATGTCGACGCTTTTTTTGAGAAGACACCTTTTGATGAGTCTGCCGAATACTTCAAGGAGTATATGGCAGTTACCGATTTCGACTATCTTGAAGGTAAGCCTGTTGCTTATCCTTACGGAGATGATGGTGGAAAAGGAAAAGCTTCACAAGGCACTATTGCATGGTTTAAAGGCAATCGTAACGATGGTTCAATTGTTAATATAAAGAGTAACTGCGTTATAAGATGTCACCTTCCCAAGATCACAGACAAAAAGAACCTTGTTCTTCCTGCATTGATCAAAAGAGGAGGTTCAAATCAGAAAAATAACAATAACAGCCGTAACAAAAGTACTCAAAGCAATAATTACATTCCTGCACGGACAGCAAGCGACGACTACGGCAAAACCTCATCATCGGGAAATAAGGAGAAATCAAAGAGCGGTTATACCGGCCCGACATCCTTCGGTGATGATAAACCTTCCAACAGTGATACTGCGACATTCAAGTGCAGAAAATGCGGCACCGTTAACGAGGTTCAGAAAAATAAGCCTTTTGCGAAACCGAATTCACTTATAATCTGCAAAAAGTGTAAATTCAAATTCTACGAAAAGTATTGATACGGGAGAAACTATGCTTTACCAAACCGATATTTATACTGCACCTGCCGATATATCCGATGTAATGTCGGAGATCGGAAGAGCACACGTCTGAACTCCAGTCACCGGCTATGATAT
>CAMJES010000096.1 GCA_946404705.1 uncultured Ruminococcus sp.
TCATAGCCGGTGACTGGAGTTCAGACGTGTGCTCTTCCGATCTCAGAGAACGGCGTATATGCTCGAAAGCGTTCGGGCAAAGCTTGTGCTGACATGCGGATGCGGCTGTGAGCTTGCAGAGGAAATAAAGTTAGAAGAATTCGATTATTCGTACAGCAAAAAAACGCCTTTCTGCAAAGTTCATTCCGATGATATCTGCTATGTGATTTTCACCTCGGGTTCAACCGGAAAGCCGAAGGGTACAGCCATAACTCACAGAAATGTGATGAATTACTGCGCCTGCAACAAATTCAATGTCGCAGGCAGGATAATAAAAAATGATATAACAAGCATAGTTTCGGTGACGGATATTGTGTTTGATATTTTCGTAACGGAAAGCATTCTGCCGCTGTTAAACGGCATGACGATATACCTTGCAGACGATGAACAGGCGGTTTCTCAAAAAGCGCTCGGGAAGCTTATCTCGGAGAGCGGCGCGCAGGTTTTGCAGACTACTCCGACAAAAATGCGCAGCTTTTTATTTGACAAAAATGACTGCGGTTATCTTTCCGTTCTTCGTGCTGTTATTCTTGGAGGAGAGGAATTCTCCGCCGAGCTTTGCACCGAGCTGAAAAAACACACAACCGCAGAAATATACAACATCTACGGTCCTGCGGAAACTACCGTCTGGTCAGCGCTCACTCCTGCCGATGAAAATGATATCACGATCGGAAAGCCCGTTGCGAACACGCGAATATATATCCTCGATGAAAAGCTTTCGCCCGTGCCTGTTGGGATTTCGGGCGAGATATACATATCGGGTGACGGCGTTGGAAAAGGGTATATAAATAACCCCGAGCTTACGGCGGAAAGATTCCTGCCCGACCCGTTTTCTGACGGAAATGTTATGTATAAAACGGGCGATTTGGGGCTTTGGCGCTATGACGGAAATATAGAATTTCTCGGCAGATGCGATTTTCAGATAAAGCTTCGCGGACTGCGCATAGAGCTTGGCGAGATTGAAAGCGTTATGCGCGGATTTGAGGGTATTCAACACGCCGCCGCGGTATGCAGAGATAACGGCAATGGCGAAAAATATCTTGCAGGATATTATACCTGCGGAAAAGAAATTGACGAAAGTGCGCTTCGAACATATCTTTCGGAAAAACTGCCTGCTTATATGATACCAAACATATTTATCCGTCTGTCCCTTATGCCGATGACGCAAAGCGGAAAGATAAGCAGGAACGAACTGCCTGCGCCCGATATAAACGCAGTTTTTTCGGGCAGAAATTACACTCCGCCCATTAATGATACCGAAAAGCTGTTATGCGGCATTATGTCGGAGGTTCTCGGAATTCCTCGGGTGGGAACGGACGATGATTTCTTCGAGCTTGGCGGAGACAGCTTTTCCGCTATGAAATTTGCTTCAATTGCCGAGGAAAACGGCTTGATTTTTTCGCCGCGCAGCGTATACGAATGCCGAACCGTGAAAAAACTTAGGTTCGAATTTTCAAATAAAGAGAAAAAGAAAACCGCGTCCCCGAAATACAGCCGCTATCCGCTGAAAAGGACAGCCGTTGATTTGAGAACGTTCGAATTATTCGTTAAGCTTACAAAGAAAATATATAAATTTGAGGTTTCGGGACTTGAAGCTCTTGACTTTGGCGAAAAATATATTTTCTGTCCGAATCACGAAAGCGATCTTGACTGTATGTGGGTGTGGGCGGCTTTGGACGGCTTTGCAAAGCTGAATGACACCTTTGCTCTTATTGCGCAGGAGCATTTGGAAAAAGAAATTCCCCGTCGTGTTTTCAAGATATCGGGAGGGATACCCGTTGACAGAAAGGGAGATTTTGTTCCTTCGCTCAAACGTGCAATTGCAGTTCTGAAAAAAGAAAAACGTTTTCTGCTCATTCACCCCGAGGGTACGCGCACACGAAACGGAAAGCTCGGCAAATTCAAAAAAGGAGCGGCTCTTATAGCCAAAAAGACGGGCGTAAAGCTTGTACCTGTCTTCATTGAAGGCGCAAGAGAGATATACCCCGTTTATAAAAGCTTTCCGCGGCTTTTTGATATGATCGGAATGAAGAGATTTCCGCTGAAAATATGCTTCGGTACGCCTGTAAGTCCTGCGGAAAAAACTGTGGAGCAGCTCACCGAAGAGATACGTCGGCAGACAGCCGAAATGAAAAGGAATGAAAAGAATGGTGATAGCAACAGACGCTGACGGCGTACTCACGGATATGTCGGGCTTTAATTACATATACGGCGAAAAATTCTTCGGACACAAGCCTGTCGATTTTTCGGGATATACAACGGCTGAAATTTTCGGAGAAAACAAGGCAAGAGAATTCCTTTTCGGTCTGAGATATTTTTATGATTACTGCTGCCGCCTTGAACCCCGTGAAAACGCCTCGGAGGTGTGTAAAAAGCTTTGCTCTCGGGGGCATAGTCTTTATGTCATCACGGCGAGAAAGTTTTCCACTCAGAATACACCCTTGGGCGCTCTCAGCAGGAACTTGTTTAGGAATTGGTGCAAGAAAAACGGGCTTTTTTTCGGTGATATTTTCTTCTGCTCCGAGAAAAACACGCCGCCGCAAAAGCTTGAATACTGCAGGCGGATATCGGCTGATATTATGATAGACGACAAGTCCGATATTGCGCTTTATCTTGCGGAAAACGGCGTAAAGGTACTGCTTTTTGACGCTCCGTACAACAAGGGAGCAGAGCATAAAAACATAAAAAGAGTTTACAGCTGGGACGATATATACAGCTATATAAACAGCGGCAAAAAAGCGCCAAATATTGACATATAAACCGCACTATGATATATTTTAAGCAGAATTACAGAGGTGTATGACAGAAGAAAAACTGTTTTTGGAGATAAGAAAATGAAAAAGTTTTATATTCGCCGCCCCTAAATGTTTGACGAAGCGGCAAAGGGAAAACCTAAAGGACTTCTCACGACTCTGCTGACGTTCCTTTTATTTTATATCATAGCTTCTTTGGTTGAGATAATCATCCCTACGGCGGTGGCTTTTATTGACGGGATAAGACTTGCTGCACAAGGAGCAAATGACGCAGAACTTTCCGATAATCTGTGGTGCAATTATAGCTGCCTAATTTATCTACAAGTTAAATGGGGATTAGTATTATTTACTCAATGATCTTAAATCCGTGTTCTTCAAGCAGAAGATTTGTATCAATTATACCGTAACCCTTTTTTACGGCGAAAATTATCAGCGAATCGCGTTCGTCACGGGCATAAAGCGGACGCAGGCAGGCTGTTTTCATAAGCTTTTGAACCTCTGCGAAGTTAAGCTTCATACCGAACGCAAGAGCGATGACCTTATCTCTTTTGGGATTTTTCCCACCCTCGAATATCTGATATGCATATCCTCTGTTAAGTCCCGAGTTTCTGATGATATCGGCTATCTCCATATTGCGGCTCGTTGCCAGTTTATTCAAGTAATCGGAAAGATTCGTGTTTATGAATTCACCCGAATTTTTTTCAATATAGTCGTTTATATCGGTTATCTCCGAAAGCTCGTTTTCAAGTTTATCCGTGCTGACTGCGTTCATGTTTTTTCTCCCTTTTTATTGAAATTCTGACAGGAATATGATAACATATATTTAACGAGATTTCAAGCGTTACAAAAATTTTTATTTCAAAAAGGGATTTTTTTGACACAGTTAGCTGTCAGCTTACCAAAACGCTGAGCAGATGTTGTATAATAAAAATTAAAATGCTTAATAGGTTATGATTATGGATATAAACGAGATAAAAACCAAATATCAGACCGTCCGTCTGCTTGACAAGGACGACAAGGGAACTGTGGAATTGGTATCTTCGGGGGAAAAACAGTTCATTTTAAGGACTATGAACGGAAAGATAAGCTCCTATCCCGCGCTTCGGAAGATAGCTTCCCCCTATATCCCGAAGATAGAATATGCGGTATCGGACGGTGAAAAAACCGTTGTGCTTGAAGAGTACATAGCCGGCGGAAAAGACATATCCTCATTGACCGCGGAAAAGAAGATAGTTACCGCATTCTGTGAGCTGTGCGATGTTCTGAGCGTTCTTCACAGCCGTGGGATCGTACACCGCGATATAAAGCCATCCAACATTCTTATCGCACCCGACGGTCATATCAGACTCATTGATTTTGACGCTTCAAGATATTATGACGACAGCAAGGATAACGACACGCGCTGCCTTGGTACAAAGGGCTACGCTCCACCCGAACAGTTCGGATACAGTCAGACCAGCGCGGCTTCGGATATATACTCTTTGGGCGTTACCCTCAAAACCGTTTTGGGCGAAAAGGCGGATAAGAGAAAATATCGGCATATAATCAGAAAATGCACGGAATTCGACCCGAAAAACCGCTACCAAAGCGCCGCAAGCGTTAAAAGGGCGCTTAAATTCAGCGGTGCTGCTCTTTTTCTGCCGATCGTATTATGTTCGGCGGCGGTTCTTGCCTGCGTTCTGTATTTCCACGGAAATATTTTCATTGGGGAACCGGAAAGTGTATTGTCCGAGAGCGTTTCGGCTTCGCAGTCAAGCTCCGAAGCTAATACGTCGGAAGCGAAAGCTTCTTCGGGAACTGCCGCGCCGCTGACGGAAACAACGACCGCTGTTCCCGTGACCGAAGTGACCACGGTTATCCCCGAAACGGCAGCGACTTCTTCGGATAAAGACGAAGAAGAAACAGAAACCGCTTCCGAAAAAACCGAAACCTCTTCGATACAAACGACCGAAACCTCGGCTTCGACCTCAGCTGCAAATACAACAGCTTCACAGAAAAAAACGACCACCGCGAAAACAACAACGACCGCCGAAAAGTCGGAAACAACGGTACCTTCCGCAGCGGAAACGGTCAGCCCAAGCACACCCTCGTCCGCACTTCCGAAAGATACTTCCAAAATACTTTTGACCTGCATTACGGACAAGCTGAAAACACCTGCCATAAAAAGGGTAGAGGTCGGTTACAACCGGTATGTCGATGAGCTTGAAGAGCCGTATGAATTTGTTTTGGACGAAACCGTTTTGGGAACGTGGAGCCTGATGAATTACACCATGGGCGGCATCAATCTTTATGATAAAATGAATTATTATAATCTGAAAAAGGGAGCGGAATATGAAGACTATCCGAGAACGCTTACCTTTAACGATGACGGCAGCTGCGTCTTTGCAGGCTATTCCAAAAGCGGTTCAAAGCTAACTCCCGTTTACAGCACCACCTACCGATGGACTTACGGAGTTATTGAGGAGTCAGCTGTTGACGAATACTTTTTTTACGCAAAATACTATCTCTACCGCGGCGAAAACGGGAAAGAGTATATTTTTCTTGAACAAAAAAACGGCGATTACTTACGCACCAAGGATCTTGGAACAAGCTTTTGTTATTACATTTATGAACGGGATAAAGAAGAGTAATTTCCGTCCGCACAATGCGGACGGAATTTTTTTGTTGAAATTTAGCTGACAGCTGACCAAAACTGAAATCAAAGCGTATATAATTGAAATTACCTAAAAAATTATTAAAACGGGGGAATTTCAAATGAGTTTTGAAAAAGATGTTGCAAATGCAGAGATCAACAAAGCGGCACTTATGCCGTCTGTACTTACGGCACTTATCATTGATGCGATCATCGTTAGCTTCAGCTTACTTTATTTTGGTGCAGATTTTGAGTTTTACATTATTGGGATTGCCATAGCCTGCATACTTGTTATGCTTATAGCCGCCGGCTCAAAGATGTTTATACTCAAGCACACTACTCTTGCTCTGACCGAAAAAAGAATATACGGCAAGACAGGCATTATCAACACAAAATCGATGGATTCACCTATAAGCAAAATAAACAGCATATCAGTTGAGCAGGGCTTCTGGGGCAAGGTGTTCCATTACAGCACCGTTTCCGTTTCGACCTCTTCGGGCAACTACAAATTTGCATACATAGAAAATGCAGACAGCTTCAAAGAGAAAACTATGGACCAGATCGAAGCTTATGAAAATGATAAGCTGAAAAATCAAGCTGCAATGCTTGCGGACAGCCTGTCTTAATAAAAATGTTAAAGGAGAATTTATCATGAGTGCAGAAACAACTATTGCAAAAGCAGAGATCAACAAGCTTGTTCTTGTAACGCCTGCAATATGCTCGGCAATAATCTTTATTATCGGCATTGCGGCGGCAGGAGGCGGCGGAGCGCTGGTAGGTCTTATCATCGCCGCTTTTTGGCTGGGAACCAAATATCTTGGCGTAAGCCACACTTATATTTCACTTTCCAACACAAGAATAACCGGAAAAACGGGCGTTATCAACACAAAAACAATGGATTCGCCGCTTAACAAGGTCAACAATATCTCCGTTGAGCAAGGACTCGGCGGAAAGATATTCAATTACAGCACCCTTGTTATTTCGACCTCTTCCGGAAATTACAATTTTAAGTATATCAAATCTGCTGACGCTTTTAAAAGCAGGGTCATGGAGCAGATAGAAATATGCGAAAACGAAAGGCTTAAAAATCAGGCTGCTCAGCTTATGGGTGCAATGAATAATAACCGCTGAAATTTCCGCCGCATAAACGCTGCTTTCAAACATACGAAAAATCTGACTGCATTTTCCCGAAGCGTTTCTGCGGCGGTTTTCAAAACATATCTTTGAAGGGTGAACTGAAATGAAAAATATCAAAAACAGAGTTTTATCCTGCATACTTGCAACGGTCTTTGCCGCCGGAATATTCGTGATCCCGAACAGTTTTTCAAAGTCGGCAGACATTGCCGCAAGTGCAGCTGATACAGCACAGACCGGACAAAAACAGCTCAGTATTTCCGGAATTGATGAATTAAAGATCATTGATATGGGGCCGCCAAAATCCAAATCAATAGAAAAAAACTATTCTTCTATAACTATTGAATGGGAAACGGTGCAGAATGCAGACAGGTATCTGATATATGTCAAGGAACAGAACGAAAGCGACTACAAGCTTGACTGCGTCACATCAAAAACCAAGCGCAAAGTTTCGGGACTTACACCGAACACGGTATATAACATTAAAGTTACGCCAATTAAGGTCACGGAAGAAAGCAAGTCCAAATCCAAACTGATACCGGAAGCAAAGGGCAGATCTACTGTATTCAAAGTAAACACGAAAAAATACAGCGATTCGGTGCAGAATATAAGCTATTCCGTATCGGATATGACTCGTCCGGAATATGAATACAGCTATGGACGCACCGAAGTCAGCGGAACATCTAAAACAAATATCACTATAACGTGGGATAAGGTAAGCAGCGCTGATTCATACAGCATTTTTTTTGAAGATGAAGGCTTACCTTATGAAGTACCTGCGCAGTATAGCGAAAATAACGGCAAAATATCGGCTGTCGTTTCGTATTATAGCGGCGAGATATTCAAATGTACAGTTTACCCTTGCAAATACATAAACGGTCAGTTTTATAACGGTAAAGGTAAGCGGTTCAAAATAACCACGCCTGCCCCCAAGCTCACTTATGTTGATCTGTCCGATCACGATCTTATAAGCTGCGGAAACAACACATATTACGATGATGACGGTTATTCGTTGGCAACTATAGAGATATTTACAGCGTTGGCATTGAGTAATTACGGATACTCTCTTCATTTTATTCCAAAATCAAGCACAAGTGATTATCAGGTTTATAATGCATATTACAACTCAATAAAAGCCGGCACAGTTATATTTGACGGCAGATCATCAAAAGTCAAAGTGATCCTACAGAACGCCGATAAAAACGTTTTTTAAAAATAAACCCCTCGCAGATATCACATCCGCGAGGGCTTTATTCTTGTCTGCAAACACCGTGCGCAATACTAAACACCAATAAAATACAGGAAAAAATCTGCGCCGAAATCCAATATATCCAAGATTGTCGGCTTGATTTTTTCCAAATTTTAAATAGATCGGAAGAGCGTCGTGTAGGGAAAGAGTGTAGATCTCGGTG
>CAMJES010000097.1 GCA_946404705.1 uncultured Ruminococcus sp.
TATTCTCAGCTTTGCGCTGTGACTTCTTTTGTTGTTCTCCAGTTCTTCGGGAGTTGCTTCAATAGGCTTTCGGTTTACAAGCTTTCCTCTTGGCTTTTTTCCGCATATACACTGCGGAAAGTCGGGCGGACAGGTGCATCCCGTGCAGAAGCTTGCGAATCGCTGTTTTACTATTCTGTCTTCAAGCGAATGGAACGTTATTATCGCAAATCTTCCGCCGCTTTTTAGCATATCAAAACCGTCATCAAGAGCCTTGTCAAGCTCGTCAAGCTCACAGTTTACGGCAATTCTCAACGCCTGAAACGACTTCTTGCAGGGGTTCTTTTCACGCCTGAACTTTGCAGGTATAGACGAGCAGATAATGTCTGCAAGCTCGGACGTTGTTTCGATAGGCTTGTCCTCACGCCTTTTTATAATAGTATCGGCAATTCTGCCCGAGAATTTTTCTTCGCCGTATTCCCAGAATATTCTTCGCAGCTCTTCGTAAGAGCTTTCATTAACGATATCCTTTGCGGAAATTCCGCTCTGTGACATTCTCATATCGAGCGGAGCGTCACCGTGATAGGAAAATCCGCGTTCGAGCGTGTCAAGCTGATGTGAGGAAACCCCAAGGTCGAGCAGTATTCCGTCCGCTTCGGAGATTCCCTCTTCTGCGGCGATAGCTTTCATATCGGAGAAATTTCCTTTTTTAACAACAGCGTTATAAGGTGCAAGCCTTTCGGTAGCCGCTGCGATAGCATCGGGGTCGCGGTCAATGCCGATAAGCTTTCCGCTTGTCAGCCGCTTTGCAATCTCGCAGGAATGACCCGCACCGCCGCAGGTGCCGTCTATATATATGCCATCGGGCTTTATGTCAAGCCCTTCGATACATTCGTTGAGCATTACCGAAATATGTGAAAAACTCATATACTGTGCCTTTCCTTAAAAAGCAATATCCGAAAGAGCGTCCGAAAGCATTTCTTCCGAGATGGATTCGCTCATTGCGTTGAAACGGGCGCTGTCCCAAATTTCCGCACGGTTTATAACGCCGAGGACTGTGACATCGTGGTCAAGTCCTGCATAATCCCTGAGCTGCTGGGGGATAAGTATGCGTCCCTGCTTATCCGGCTCAACGGGGCAGGCTCTTACGATGAAGAGCTTGGCGGATTTAGCCTTCTCGCCCGTGAGCGTTTTTAGCTTTTCTGTAAAGTTTTCCCATTCTTCTTCGGAAAATACATAAAGGCAGCGGTCAAGACCAATTGTGACGATGAAGCTTAAACCGAGGCGCTCGCGAAGCTTGGTGGGGAAAGCCATTCTTCCCTTGACGTCAATTGTATGCTCGTATGTACCCATCAAAGTGTTTGCGCCCAAGTTCTTCACCGCCTTTCCACATTGTTTTCAGCTCGATATATGTCGAAATACTGTCCTAAACAGTAATTTTTATCGGGTTTTGCACATTTTCCACACATTTTTACACTTAGGTTTTCCACACGATGTGGAAAGTTAGGTGGAAAATCACCACTTAGACCCACTTTGTGGGATATTTCACCACTTTATTGCTATTATACACCATTTGTAATTGTTTTGCAACCTTTTAAAAAACTTTCTTCCGAAATTTTTGGATAAATTTTCGGGGTCAATTAGTGCATTTTTACTAAGGAAATGGAATAATCTCCTATCAGTATAGGATATAAGCAGGAATTTTCGAAAAAAACTGCAAAGCTGCAGAATTGTCATATTTCACAGTAAAATTAATAAAAAGTTTAATAAATATGTGCAAAAAAGATGTTGTATATATAGCTTTATTAATATATAATTAATAACGTAGATTTCATAAAACCCGTGATATATTTTGTGAAAGGCAAGAGTGCGATGTTAAAAGCCATTTGTTTCAAGGCAGATCTTGAAAATAAGGACAGCGAATACTATACCTTGGTCGCAGACCTGCTTGAAAGCGATATCGTCCGCCAGATGGAGAATTTCACCCACCACGGCAGAACGACCTGTTTTCAGCATTGTCTGAATGTATCCTATTATAATTATAAGCTGTGCAAGCTTTTCAATTTGAACCAGAGAGCAGGCGCCCGTGCAGGACTTCTGCATGACCTTTTTCTCTATGACTGGCATACATACAAACCGAGCGAGGGGGAACGTCTTCACGGCTTTACCCATGCACGCAAATCGCTTGAAAACGCGCAGAAATACTTCTATGTTTCTGCACTTGAAAGCGATATAATCGAAAAGCATATGTTTCCACTCAATCTTTGTTCACTTCCTCGTTATCGTGAAACTCTTGTTATCGTGTTTACGGATAAGCTCTGTGGGTCTATGGAGGTATTATCCAACCTTTTCTTTAAGCTTTCGGAAACGGTTCAGACAAAGTTACTGAGAAGAAAAGCAAAGGCGGAGTAATTTAATTCGGAATTCGGAATGCGAAATTCGGAATTGATTTAGCTTGAAAATATAAAAGATTATTACAAATTAATAAAGGCGATACTGCACAAAACTTGTTTGCGGTATCGCCTTAATGTTTTATAACCCAAATTGCGAGTTTTGAGAAAACACTAATTGCGTTTTAATCTGTATATCCTGAAATAATTCCGAATTCCGCATTCCGAATTCTGCATTCAAAATCATTCAAGGTCTTGCAGGTCTGCGGCGGTGAGGTCGTTTTCGATGTTGTCCCGTGCGAGGTCGTTGTCTATCACAGCGTAAACATCGGAGATAGGTTTTTCCGCCTTGTGCGGTACGGAGTGGTAGACCTTCAGCGCAGGTGCGGAAGTTCCTGCAATGATAGGATTTGCCTTTGCGTCCGAGGTGTGCGCTCTGCCTTGTATCTGCGGAACAGCTGCCTGCTCGTTCTTAGGCTTTGTGTGGGTGCGGTCTATACGGTTCATTCCTTGCTTTGACATAAAAAATCCCCCTTTGGATTACTGTAAAAATAGTATATCCAAAAGGGGATTTGTGATTACTGTAAAATTTTTATCGGTATTCATTCTCAATGAACTGACGTACTTCCTCCGCAAGCTGCATATTTATCCCTGCGGCTTTGGCAATATCTTCTGCGCTCGCTTTTTTCAGCTCGTCCTTTGTCTTGAACGCCGAAAGAAGCTTTGCCGCTTTTTTATCGCCGATACCCTTTATCTTCGTAATTTCGAGGCTGAACGACTGCTTGCCGTGCTTTTTGCGCTGATAGGTTATCGAGTAGCGGTGAACTTCGTCCTGAATTCGGGTGAGGAGCATAAACGCCGCCTTGTTTTCGCTTATGGCTATCTCACCGCCGCCTGTTGCGATAGCCCTTGTGCGGTGCTTGTTGTCCTTGACCATGCCGAAAAGCGGAACGTTTATGCCCATTTCGCGGAGTATCGGCTCAACTGCGTTGACCTGTCCCTTGCCGCCGTCAAGCAGGATAAGGTCGGGCAGACGGCAGAAGCCCTCGTCCGTTTCGTTTTCGTCCTTGTAGTGCTTGAAACGGCGCTGCAGCACCTCACGCATTGAAGCATAGTCGTTCTGAATCTCGGTTTCTTTTATCGAGAATTTTTTATACGCCTTTTTGTTGGGTCTGCCGTTTTCAAAAACGACCATTCCTGCGACCATCGACGAGCTTGCAAGGTTGGAAATATCGTAGGATTCAATATACATCGGCGGACTTTCCAAACCGAGCAGCTTCGCAAGCTGTTCAAGCGCAACTATCTCCGCTCCCGTCCGTCCGACCTTTATAGCAAGCGATTCGCTGGCGTTTTCCTTTGCCATATTGATAAGCTGCAAGCCTTTTCCTCGGGTGCGTGAAAAGATATCCACCGCATGACCGCATTTTTCGCGCAGCAGCTTTGTGATTATCTCGCAGTCGGGAATTTCCTCCTCGGTGATTATCTCACGGGGGATAGCTTTGGGGTCGGTATAGAAAACCGTGATAAAATCCTGTATCATTACCGCAGTATCGTCGATCTCTCCAACGGGAAGCTCGCTTCTGTCGGTGAGCCGTCCGCCGCGGTACTGCAGTATCGCAACGCAGGCGTGACTGCCGTTCTGCGCAGCGGCGATGATATCGGTGTCGCGCATATCTTCGTTGATTATCTTCTGACTGTCGGCGGCTTTTTTGATGGCGTTTATACGGTCACGCAGAGCCGCCGCACGTTCAAATTCAAGATTTTCCGCAGCTTCGTTCATCTTTAGGGTAAGGCTCTCCACCGAAGCCTCCGAACCGCTTGCAATGTATTCCTCCGCCTGCGCAATGACAGCGTTGTATTCATCACAAGGTATCTTTCCCGTGCATACGCCCATGCATTGCTTGATGTGGAAATTCAGGCAGGGTCGGCTCTTCCCGAAATCACGCGGAAAAACCTTTTTGCAGGTCGGGAGCATGAAAACCTTGTTGACCTCTTTTACCGTCTGGCTTGCAACGAATGTGCTTGTGTAAGGGCCGATAAACTTTCCCTCTCCGACTTTCTGCATTTCGGAGGTTATGCGCGGAAAGGCTTCGTCCGATATCTTTATATAGCTGTAACCTTTGTCGTCCTTTAAAAGGATGTTGTACTTGGGTTTATGCTGTTTTATAAGCGAACATTCGAGAACGAGCGCTTCATATTCCGAGTCGGTGACGATGAAATCATAATCATAAACGTTGGAAACCATTTTTGCGACCTTCGGAGTGTGGTCGGGCGACTTGCAGAAATAGCTGGTAACGCGGTTGCGCAGGTTTTTCGCCTTGCCGATGTAGATTATATGCCCCGTTTTGTCCCTCATTCGGTAAACTCCGGGCGAGGTCGTCAGAAGCGCTGTTTTTTCACGCAGATACGGAAGTCTTTCGTTCATATCGACCCTCCGTTAAGCACATATTCCTTTATGGCCTTGGTCACACCCTCGTCATTGTTGCTCTCAGCGGTGTATTTGCCGAATTTTTTCATTTCGGGGTGAGCGTTTTTCATTACAAAGCCGTACCCTGCGTCCTTTATAAGCTCCGCGTCATTGAAATAATCCCCGAAAGCCATGGTTTCCTCGCGGCTTATTCCGAGCTTTTCACGGATATCTTTAAGCGCCGCACCCTTGTTTATGCCTTTGTTCATAATGTCTATCCACTTTGGACCCGTAACCGCAACGGTAAAATCGTCCTCGAACTCACGGGAAACGATCGGGTAGACGTTTTTTTCCGCTCCGTTGTAGTCGCAGACAGCGATTTTGAAAATGTCGTCATCAACTGCGGCGATATCGTCAACGCAGGTGTAATTCAGGTAAAATCTTGTCACTTCGTTGTAGAATTCTTCATCTTTGCGTTCGAAATATGTTCCGTGAACGCCGCATAGAACGGGAGTTACCCTTTCCATACCGCGGCATATCTCGATAAGCTTTTTTATGCAGCCTTTATCGAGAATGCTCATGCTCACAAGTTCGCCGTTTGCAACGACATAGGCGCCGTTGTCGCAGATAAAATCAAGCCTGTCAAGCTTTCCTGCAAAATTCAGCTTAAGCGTGGAAAAGGAGCGTCCGCTTGCGACAACGAAGTGTATCCCTTTTGCGTGGAGCTTGTCCAGAACCTCGTCAAAATCGTGCGGAAATTCTTTTTTATCATTGAGAAGCGTTCCGTCCATATCGGACGCGATAAGTTTAATCATGTGGAGCTTTTTCCTTCCTGCGTTTTCTTGTATAGATAAGATATGCCGCGCCGCAGATCACCGAAATGGCAACATCTATTGCTGCGGAAACTATAAATCCTGCCGAAAGCGGATCGTCGATATAGTTTCCCATAATAGTGCAGCAGACCATTCCGGGCAAAGTGCCGAGCATTGAGCCGATGATATAGTCCTTCCATTTCATTCCGACAGACCCTGAAAACATACTTACAACATCATACGGCAGGCAGTTTATGATGCGCAGAAAAAAGGCAAAAAATACTCCGTTTGACATATTCAGAGCAATGATATCCCTCATTTTTTTATGCTTCATAATGATCTTTTCGACATACTCTCTCTGCGCGAATTTGCCGATGAGATAGGGTATGTTCATCATGCAGAAAATGCCGATCGTATTGATAAGAAGCGCCGCCCATATATTCGGGGCGGTCATTCCGCAGGCTGTTACGATGACTATCATCGGGAAGAAGAACGTCAGCGATTTGAGCGAGAACATTGCAACTATAACGACCGCCGCAAGCCATATATTGGACGGCGTAAACTGTAAAAGCTGTTCTGCTGTGACGTTTCGGAATGTTGTAAAATACAGCACAGCGCATATCGCTATCATTAAAAAAGGTGCAACTGCAAACGCCGCTTTTACAGCTTGGGTAAATTTTTCGCGGAAAACGGTAATTTTGTCATTAGTCATTTTTTGTCATATCCTTTCAAGTCTTCAAGCTATGAATAATTACAAGGTTATTATACCACGGCTTATGTTTATTTTCAACATAAATATTATACAATATTGTGAAAAACAGATGAAACTATTTCCGTCCGGCTTGTTATTTCAATAAGGTTGTGTTATACTATATTTAAAAAAAAACAAAGCATTAAGGGAGTAACAATAAATGGCTGATTATACAGGAAACAGGTGCATAGTCTGCAGCGAGCAGTTCAAAGAGGGTGATGATATAGTAGTCTGCCCCGAATGCGGTACGCCTTATCACAGAGCCTGCTATGAAAAATACGGAAGCTGCGTCAACACCGAGCTTCACAAAGCAAAACGCAGCTGGACGCCAATTCCCGATACGGGAGTTCCGACAAATACGGAAGAGGACGATCCGGAAAAGGACTGCGTATGTCCGCGCTGCGGTTACGTTAACCCGAAGCTTACGGCTTTCTGCGGCAGATGCGGTTCGCCAATGCCTTTGCTTGAACGTCATAACGAAAATCTGCGCAAAAATATGCAGGACGCAATGCAGAACGATGAAAATGCCGATGGGATAAACCTTGAACCGTATTTGATAAACTTCACCGACCCTCTTTGCGGATATAATCCCGACGAGGATTTTGAGGGCGTCCGCCTTTGCGAGCTTGCCGATTATGTCAAGACTAACACACATTATTATCTCCCGAATTTCAAGAGATTCAAGGAAACGGGGAGTTCGCTGAGCTGGAATTTTTCGGCTATGATAATGCCCGAGCTGTATTTTTCCTACCGCAAAATGCCGCTTATCGCGCTTGCTGCGTTCGTTGTGCGGTTCTTGCTTATGATACCGCAGTATATCCCGATACTTGCGCAGTTTGACGCAGGCATTCTTTCGCAGTTTGCGCAGAGCTTTGATATCCGCAGCACAGCATTCAGCGTTCTGAATGTTCTTTCATACATTCTGATGTATGCGGCAATGTTCTTCTTCGGCGCTTTTGCAAATAAGATATACTATAAGCTTGCCGTAAAGCGCACGGCGAATATCAAGGAGAGGACTACGCCGCTTACGATACGTCAGACGCTTCGTTCAAAGGGCGGCACATCCGCTTTGTGGCTTACGCTTTTTATATGCATTTATATTATGCCGTATATGATTGTTAATGCTTTGATGGGCTTTAACATCTTTTTCGGCGGCACGGCGTAACTGATTTCCCGATAAAGGAAAGGACAGGGGTAAAATGACAATTAAAAAGGCAGTTATCACCGCGGCAGGACTTGGAACAAGACTTCTTCCTGCGACAAAGACTATCCCGAAGGAAATGCTCCCGATAGTGGACAAGCCTGCGATACAGTATATCGCCGAGGAGTGCGCTGCGGCAGGGAGATCGGAAGAGCACACGTCTGAACTCCAGTCACCGGCTAT
>CAMJES010000098.1 GCA_946404705.1 uncultured Ruminococcus sp.
GATATCATAGCCGGTGACTGGAGTTCAGACGTGTGCTCTTCCGATCTATAAGCAGTACGCAAGAGCCGCCCGATGCTAAAGAGGTTACGAGAATACTTTCGGACGCCTGCCCGAAGCTGAAAACGCCGTCCGAAACGGAGATAGCGTTCTTCGGCGGAAGCTTTACAGCCGTTGAGAGAAGCTATATGATATCCCTGCTTGAAGCTGCGCAGCCGTTTTTGAAAGAATACGGTCTTTACGGGATAAGAATATCCACACGCCCCGACAAGATAGATACGGAAATTCTCGGCATACTCAAAGCTTACAATGTGACCGCAATAGAACTTGGCGCACAGTCGATGCGTGACGAAGTGCTTAAAGCGAATGACAGAGGCCACACTTCGGACGATGTGCGAAAAGCTTCTGCACTTATAAAGAATAGCGGCTTTGAACTGGGCTTGCAGATGATGACTGGGCTTTACAAAGCCTTACCCGAGGACGATATCTACACCGCAGGCGAGATAATAAAGCTTGCACCCGAAACGGTCAGAATTTACCCCACTGTGATACTTGGCGGAACAAAGCTTGCCGACTTATATCAGAGCGGAGTATATAAGACCGTTCCCTTTGAGGAAGAAGCTGAGCTTTGCGCACGGCTTATGCAGATGTTTGAGCAGAACGGCATAAGGGTCATACGGCTCGGACTTCACGCTTCGGAAGGCGTTGAAACGCAGGCTGTCGGCGGTTACTATCACCCTGCGATGCGTGAGATCTGCCTTGGCATACGCTTCAAAAAGGCTATCGAAGAAGCTCTCGGCGAAAAGGGCAGCTACAAGGTCTTTGTTCACCCTAAAGCTGTCAGCATGGCGGTCGGTCAGAAAAAATGCAACATAGAATATTTCAAAAGACACGGATTTGATATAAAGATATGTGCGGATAAAAGCATACAAGCGCTTTATGATATACGCATGGAAAAAATTAACTGAAACGGAGCATATAAATGTATCTGGAATCATTGGAGTTACAGGGCTTTAAGTCCTTCCCCGATAAAATCAAACTTACCTTTGACAAGGGCATTACAGCAGTTGTCGGACCTAACGGAAGCGGAAAATCCAACATAGGTGACGCTGTTCGCTGGGTACTCGGAGAGCAGTCCTCAAAAACGCTGCGAGGCGGCAAAATGGAGGATGTTATCTTCTCGGGAACGCAGTTTAGAAAGCCTATGGGTTTTGCATCGGTAACGCTCAACATCGTCAACAACAGAGGAATACTGCAGATACCGTCCGAGCAGGTGTCCGTCACAAGAAAGCTTTACCGCAGCGGCGAAAGCGAGTATATGATAAACGGTGCGCAGGTGCGTTTGAAGGATATCTGTGAGCTTTTTATGGATACAGGACTTGGCCGTGACGGCTATTCGATAATCGGTCAGGGCAGAGTTGCCGAGATCGTTTCCGCAAAGTCGGGCGAACGCCGCGAGATTTTCGAGGAAGCCGCAGGAATATCGAAATTCCGCTATAAAAAAGCCGAAGCGGAGCGAAAGCTTGCCGCTGCGCAGGACAACATTCTGCGTTTGCGCGACATAATCGGCGAGCTGGAAAGCCGAGTTGAACCGCTGAGGATCCAGTCGGAAAAGGCGGAAAAATTCCTTGAATATTCCGAAACGAAAAAGTCGCTTGAAATAACTGTTTGGGTGCGTCAGCTTGACGATCTGAAAAAAAGCCTTGACGAAATTTCCGACAAGCTTCTTATCAGCACGAACGAATATAACGGCGTTGAAGCGGATATTTCAAGGCTTGAAGACGAGCTGACGAAGCTTTCCGAAAGTATGCAGGAGAACGCTCTGCGCACAGAAGAACTGCGTAACCGCATACTTGAATCGGAACGTGCAAACACGCAGATACATTCAGATATTGCCGTATGTGAAAACGAGATACATCACGCAAACGAAGCTATCGAAGAGATAAAAAAGCAGCAGGAGCTTTCCGAAAACACGGGCGAGGAAAACCGCAAGGCAACCGAAGAAAAGCTTGCTGCTGTAAAGACTGCCGAAGCGGAGCTTGAAAAGACCCGTGCCGATTATATCTCCGCAAGCGAGGAGCTTTCAAAGGCTTCGTCCGAAAAGGACAGCTTTGACAGCAAGTCTGCGGAAGTGCAGAACGAGCTGAACAAGCTTTATATAAAGCAGTCGGAATTGGGCGTTTCGATTACAACGGGAAAGCAGTCTGCGGAAGATATGAAAGCTCAGCTTGAAGCCGCGGACGGCAGAGAAGAAGCGCTCCGCACATCGCTTGAAGACTTAAAGCGTGAGAAAACCGAATGTACGGACGGACTTGCGCTTATTGAGGAAAAGACTGAAGAACTGAACAACCGTATCGGCGGTATCACAAAGCTTTATTCCGCACGAAAGGAAAAGCTTGAAGCGGCGAAAAAGCAGCTTGAAGAGCTTAATTTTTCCATTCGTGACAAGGAACAGAGAATTCGTATGCTTGCCGACCTTGAAAACAGCATGGAGGGCTTTGCCCACTCGGTCAAGCAGATACTCAAAGCGTCCAAGTCGGGACAGTTAAGCGGCGTTTACGGTTCAGCCGCACAGCTTATCAAGGTAGAATCAAAATACAGCGTTGCAATTGAAACTGCGATGGGCGGCGCACTCCAGAATATCGTTGTCGAAAACGAGGACATTGCAAAGCGAGGAATTCGTCTTTTGCAGGAAACCAAAGCAGGCCGTGCGACATTCCTGCCGCTGACTTCCGTTAAGGGAAACCGACTTAATGAAAACGGACTTGACAAGTGTGAGGGATTTGTTGCGCTTGCGGTCGACCTTGTAGGATTTGAGCCGAAGTTTGAGGGCGTTTACAACTCGCTCTTGGGACGTATCGTAATCGCAGAGGATATCGACCTCGGAACGCTTATTGCAAAGAAGTACGGTTACAAATTCCGTATCGTTACGCTGGACGGACAGGTCATAAACGCAGGCGGTTCGTTTACGGGCGGTTCCGTTTCAAAGTCGAGCGGTGTACTTACACGAAAGAACGATATTGAAAAGCTTACAAACGAGAAAAACGCACTTGAAGCAAAGCTTTCCGAGCTGCGCGTGTCGACTGAGAAGCTTAAAGCGGAAACCGACAAGCTTGGCTTTGATATTGAGGGCGCAAAGGAAGAGCTTTCCGTTGTTGCTGCGGATAAAATACGCTTTGAAGCGGAGTTAAAACGTATCGAAGCAATGGCTGCGCAGAATGAAGAACAGCTTTCGGGTTCGGAAGCGGCGAAAACTGCGCTTAAAAATAGAATTTCCGAAACCGAAGCTGCGTCAAAGGCGGCAGAAGAAGCATTGGGCGCTCTTGAACACGAAATTGCGGAAAAGGAAAAACACGTTTCCGAAAATGATGAGCAGCGCAGACTTATGCAGGAAAAGCGTGAAGCACTTTCCGAGAAGATGTCCTCGCTGAAGCTTCGCGAAACCGAGATCGCAAAGGATATCGAGGCGATAAAGGGCGAGATAGCTCGTCTTGAAGCGCAGTCGCTTGAAATAGGCGGCAACAGCGCAAGGCTTGTTATCGAGCTTGACGGTAAAAGCAGATTTATCGAAGAAAAGAAGGCTGAAATTGACGCTCTTAACGCAAAGCTTGAGGGTGCAAAGGACGAAGCTGCGGAGATAAATGAGCGGATAGCCGTTCTCCGTTCCGAGAGCCGCGATATGGAGCAGAAATCGAACGAAACGCGCCGTCAGATCCGCGAAATGAACGACGACAAGGAAAAATTCAGCCGTGAAATGACAAGGCTCGAAGAGCGCAAGGTTTCCGTTCAGAGTTCTTATGACAAGATAATCGCGGATATGTCCGAGCAGTACAATATGTATCTTTCCGAAGCGGTTGAAATAGCAAAGCCTGTTGAAAATCTGCTCGTTATACAGCGTGACCTTGCCGAGATAAAGCAGAAGATACGCGCACTCGGAAATGTCAACGTTGCGGCTATCGAAGAATACAAGGAGGTTTCCGAGCGCTACGAATTTATGTCGGGTCAGCTCAACGATGTGGAAACCTCCAAGCGCGAGTTGGAACGCCTTATCGAAGAGCTTACCGAAACGATGCGCCGCCAGTTCACCGACAGCTTTAACCGCATCAACGAGAATTTCAAGCAGATATTCGTTGAGCTTTTCGGCGGCGGACGCGCGGAGCTTACTCTCACCGACCCCGACGATGTTCTTGAATCGGGTATCGAGATAAAGGTCGCACCTCCGGGCAAGGTCATCAACAATCTTTCGCTGCTTTCGGGCGGCGAGCAGGCTTTCGTTGCGATATGCATATATTTCTCCATTCTGAAAATAAAGCCTGCGCCGTTCTGTATCCTTGACGAGATCGAGGCTGCGCTTGATGATATCAACGTTGTAAAATATGCGCAATATCTGCGCAATTTCACCGATACAACGCAGTTCATACTTGTAACGCACCGCCGAGGTTCAATGGACGAAGCGGACGTTATGTACGGTGTAACTATGCAGGAAAAGGGTATCTCAAAGATACTCCGACTTGAACAGCCGCCGCAGAATATAGACGCAAATTGATATAGGGGTGAAAAAAATGCTTGATATGAACACGGCTCGGGAAGCGTTCGGCAATATGCTTATGCAGGGGGAAAGCTGCCTTGGGATAATTTACTGCGTTTTCAAGCCTACGGGCTTTTTCGCAGGAACGGTCGGAAACACGGTAAACCCAGGATATGCGGCTGTGACAAACTGCGGACGTCTGCTTACGATACAGACCGGTTCGCTCGGATATTTTGTCGGAAACAACTCCGCGGCGGCATATAATATTGCTTCTGCGGCAAAGCTTAAGGTACATAAGAACATTTTCGGACAGTATGTTTTTGACTGTGTTTTTTCTGCGGACGGGAAGAACGTCAAGGTTCATTTTCAAGCTGCAAAAAAGGTTCTCGGTTCGGGACATCCCGAGCAGGAGAGCAATCTTGAAACAGTTGTATCAATCTTATCCCAATACGAAACACGATAAAGTGAGGTCATGCAAATGAATATTTTCAGCAAGATCGCCGAGGGCGTAAAGAAAACCAAGGACTCGATGATGAGCAAATTCGAGGGACTTTTCGGTTCACATTCAAAGCTGGACGATGATTTTTTCGATGAGCTTGAAGAGATACTTATAACCTGCGATATCGGTGTTGATACTTCGCTTTCGATAGTTGAAAAGCTCCGTGCTTCGGTCAAGGAAAAGAAGCTTTCGACACCCGATGAAACAAGAGCCGAGCTTAAAGCTATCATCGAAGAAATGCTCGGTGAGGATAAGAAGATCGACACCTCAACAACGCCCTCCGTTATACTTGTTATCGGCGTAAACGGCGCAGGCAAGACCACCACGATAGGAAAGCTTGCGGCTAAATATAAAAGCGAGGGCAAAAAAGTCCTCGTTGCCGCTGCTGATACGTTCCGTGCGGCGGCTATCGAACAGCTTCAGATATGGACGGAACGCGCAGGTGTTGATATCGTAAAACACGCCGAGGGTTCCGACCCTGCTGCGGTAGTTTTTGACGCTGTGACTGCGGCAAAGGCAAGAGGTACGGACATTCTTATCTGCGACACCGCAGGCAGACTTCACAACAAGAAAAATCTTATGGACGAGCTTAAAAAGATAAGCCGTATCATTCACGAGCAGGGCGAAGGCTGCTCGCTTGAAACGCTGCTCGTGCTTGACGCAACAACGGGACAGAATGCCGTTAATCAGGCAAGGCTTTTCAGCGAGGTTGCCGACATCACGGGTATAGTTCTCACGAAGCTTGACGGAACGGCAAAGGGCGGCATAATCATCTCCATTCACAACGAGCTTGGTATCCCCGTAAAGCTTGTCGGAGTGGGCGAAAAGCTTGACGACCTGCAGGAATTTAATGCTCACGATTTTGCCGAGGCTCTGTTTGACAATGAAACAGATTTTGATTACAACTATGAGCGTCTGACCGATGAAGAAACGGCGGAAGAGCCTGTGCTTGCCGAAGAAGTTACGGCAGAGATCAGCATAGACGATGTTGCCGAAGAGCTTGAAGAAACTCCTGCCGAAGCTGACGAGCAGAACACCGAAGATATCACCGAAATAACTGAGGAAGAAACCGCTGACGGTGAAAATGAGGAGTGTTCCACATGGAACAATTGTTCGATTTCTAATACTCCCGAAAATGAAGCTTCGGATGAAAGCGGAGAAAGCGAACACATTTCCGCAGAAGAAGCAGTTTCAGACGAAGAAACAGTTCCCGAAGAAAATGCGGAAGAAAAGGCTGAAAAGAAAGACCCCAAGAATGGAAAATTCGGTTTTCTTTTCAAGGAAATTACTTTCGGAAAGAAGAAAAAGAACGACAGCGAGGGTGAATGAAAATGAAAATAATACTTGCATCAAACAACAAAAACAAGCTTCGTGAGTTTAAGAATATACTTGAACCGCTCGGCTACGAGGTGCTTACACAATCCGAGGCAGGTGCAGACATTGAAGCCGATGAAACGGGAACAACGTTTGAGGAAAACGCTTATATAAAGGCAAAAGCGGCTTACGATATCACGCATCTCCCCGTAATTGCGGACGACAGCGGACTTGAAGTTGACGCTCTCGGCGGCGAGCCGGGCATTTACTCTGCACGTTATGCCGAGGAGGGCAAACGCTGTGCAAAGGTGCTTTCCAAGCTTGAAGGCGTACCCGATGAAAAACGCACGGCGAGATTTATCTGTGCGGTTTGCTATATCAACGAAAAGGGTGAAAGCTTCACCGTAAAGGGCGTTTGCGAGGGCAAGATAGGCTACGAAAAGCGAGGAACGAACGGCTTCGGTTACGACCCTATCTTTATGTACGGCGACCGTTCCTTTGCAGAGCTTTCGGCGGAAGAAAAGGACAGCGTGAGCCACCGTGCGGACGCTTTGCGAAAGTTTGAAAAGCGCATAAAGGGGGAATAATATGCAGACGGTCATAGGCGTACTGTCAATGATTTTCGGATTTCTTGTGTTTCTGGGCATCCCTACTGCATCTATTGTATTCTTCATCATTTATCTTGTAAAATACAAAAAGTGCAGCCCCGATGAAGCGGACAAGAAAAAGACCTTTAAGACCTGCAGCATAGTTTTTGGAGTTATGGGCGGAGTTTATATTATTTCCGTTATAATTGAAACGCTGCTTTTTACCGCTTCTATCGCTTATATGTAATGAGGTGACAGCTATGGAGAACAAAAAGTTCCGCAGGATACTGGCACTTATTGCGGCTGTCGGAATTCTATGCACGGCAGGACTTACGGGTTACACGGTTTACCTTAAAGAGCGCTGCTCAATACTTACGTTTATAAGCAACGAGTGACGGAGGAAGCTATGACGAAAAAACAATGGTGTATTATTATTTTCACCGTGCTGTCATTTGTGGTTTTTGACCTTGGCATATATTTTTGTTTTACTTCAAGGTACATCGACCGCTCACCCGAGCTTATGAAAAGCAGTTCTATTGAGCTTGACAAGTATCTGCCGTTTGAGGAGGATTCCCTTGCGGTGAAAACCGATTCGGACTTCAAGCTTTCGGGAGAGCTGCCCGTGTTGGACGGAGCAACTGCGCTTTTTCCGATTTACTCGGCTTTTATGGACGCATACTATCCCGAGGGGAGCTGCATTTTTGACGGTGAAAAATTCACGGAAGAAAGCTATCTGCAAAAACGCGGAACTACGGGCGCATACAAGGCGGTTTGCGACGGTTCGGCGGAC